>NZ_JAEHBI010000039.1:0-50331 GCF_016483705.1 Bacillus cereus group sp. N6 | reverse complement strand
GAACACGGAAGTTAAGCTCTCTAGCGCCGATGGTAGTTGGGACCTTGTCCCTGTGAGAGTAGGACGTCGCCAAGCAAAAACCTAAGTCGATTCGACTTAGGTTTTTTTGTGTTTATTTTTATTTACCAAATGTCATAATCCATAAATTGAATGACGCTAAAGAAGAGAAAAGAATGGAATAGAGGCTGTTTAAAGTACTAGCAATGATTTTTTGTTTTCTAGGTTTTCCGAGTGTTCCTAAAATAATCGTTATGATAGGAAACGTTATTTCTACCACAAGTATATATTTAAAAAAGTGGGATGATATAAATAAGTATTCAATCATTACAGCAAAGACTGCGATAAAAAGGAATAAATACGAAAAAAGTGTAGTTCGTTTTTTCATTATTGTCTTCCTTATAAATAAAATGAATATAAATGATATGCTTTATATTAAAGCATACGGAATAAGTATACAAACCGTTACGTGTACAATAGATCTCTAGAAATATAAATTCTAATTTCTTATCCTTCTTGCATATAGTTACAATTATTCTTTTGAATATAACTAAAACACGAACGTTATTGGTGAGTAATAAAAAAACATTCGATTATTTATTGACATTGTTTATGAAATATTGTTAATATAGCCATAGAAAGAATAATATATAAGACCTCATATAATCGCGGGGATATGGCCTGCAAGTCTCTACCTAACGACCGTTATTCGTTAGACTATGAGGGAAAGTCACTCGGTATTTTTCTATTCACAAGGGATACGTATGCCTGAGTAGAGCACTTTCTCTCATAGTAAAAGAGAAACTGTTCTATTTCAGGCTTTTTTTATTTGAATCGGGGGGATTCTAATATGAAATCACTAGTTGGAGTCATAATGGGAAGCACGTCAGACTGGGAAACAATGAAATATGCTTGTGACATTTTAGATGAATTAAATATACCGTATGAGAAAAAAGTTGTATCTGCTCATCGGACTCCGGATTATATGTTTGAATATGCAGAGACGGCTCGTGAACGTGGGTTGAAAGTTATTATTGCTGGAGCTGGTGGAGCAGCGCATTTACCAGGGATGGTTGCAGCGAAGACGAATCTTCCTGTAATCGGAGTTCCAGTTCAATCAAAAGCGTTAAACGGCTTAGATTCATTATTATCCATCGTCCAAATGCCAGGAGGGGTTCCAGTTGCAACTGTTGCAATTGGTAAGGCTGGTTCAACAAATGCTGGTTTACTTGCTGCACAAATACTTGGATCATTCCATGATGATATACATGATGCATTAGAATTGAGAAGAGAAGCAATTAAAAAAGATGTGCGCGAAGGTAGTGAGCTAGTATGACGAGAATCATTTTACCTGGAAAAACAATCGGCATTATTGGAGGCGGCCAGCTAGGAAGAATGATGGCATTGGCAGCTAAGGAGATGGGATATAAAATTGCTGTTTTAGATCCTACAAAAAATTCACCATGTGCACAAGTTGCTGATATTGAAATTGTTGCACCATATGACGATTTAAAAGCAATTCAGCATTTAGCGGAGATCAGTGATGTTGTCACATATGAATTTGAGAATATTGATTATAGATGTTTAAAATGGCTTGAAAAACATGCTTACTTACCGCAAGGCAGTCAGTTGTTAAGTAAAACACAAAATCGTTTTACAGAAAAGAATGCGATTGAGAAAGCTGGGCTACCAGTAGCAACGTATAGAATAGTTCAAAATCAAGATCAGCTTACTGAAGCAATCACTGAGTTATCATATCCTTCCGTCTTGAAAACGACGACAGGCGGATATGATGGGAAAGGTCAAGTTGTTTTAAGAAGTGAGGCTGACGTTGATAAAGCGCGAGAGCTTGCGAATGCAGCAGAGTGTATTTTAGAGAAATGGGTGCCTTTTGAAAAAGAAGTATCAGTTATTGTGATTCGTAGTGTAAGTGGTGAAACGAAAGTATTTCCGGTAGCGGAAAATATTCATGTAAATAACATTTTGCATGAATCTATCGTTCCAGCTCGCATTACAGAAGAACTTTCTCAAAAAGCAATTGCTTATGCAAAAGTGCTCGCGGATGAACTAGAACTTGTGGGAACACTAGCGGTAGAGATGTTTGCTACAGCTGATGGTGAGATTTATATTAATGAATTAGCACCAAGACCTCACAATTCAGGACACTATACACAGGATGCATGTGAAACGAGTCAATTCGGTCAACATATTCGAGCAATCTGTAATTTACCTCTTGGAGAAACAAATTTGTTAAAACCAGTTGTCATGGTAAACATTTTAGGCGAACATATAGAAGGGGTCCTAAGACAAGTGAATAGATTAACCGGGTGCTATTTACACTTGTATGGAAAAGAAGAAGCAAAAGCGCAGCGAAAAATGGGGCATGTTAATATTTTAAATGATAATATTGAAGTCGCTCTAGAAAAAGCGAAGAGTTTGCATATTTGGGACCATCAAGAACAACTGTTGGAGGGAAAAAGATGATTAGTCGTTATACACGCCCAGAAATGGGTGCAATTTGGACGGAAGAGAACAAATTTAAAGCATGGTTAGAAGTTGAGATTTTAGCTTGTGAAGCATGGGCTGAGCTTGGCGATATTCCAAAAGAAGATGTTAAAAAAATCCGTGAGCATGCATCATTTGATATTGATCGTATTTATGAAATTGAAAAAGAGACACGTCATGACGTAGTTGCATTCACTCGTGCTGTATCAGAAACACCAACATTAGGTGAGGAACGTAAATGGGTTCATTACGGTTTAACATCTACAGACGTAGTAGATACAGCGCTATCTTACATCTTAAAACAAGCGAATGAAATCATATTAAAAGACTTAGAAAACTTTGTAAGCATTTTAGCTAACAAAGCGAAAGAGCATAAATACACGATCATGATGGGAAGAACACACGGTGTTCATGCAGAACCAACAACATTTGGTTTAAAACTTGGTCTTTGGTATGAAGAAATGAAACGTAACGTAGAGCGTTTCAAACAAGCTGCTGATACAGTTCGCGTTGGTAAATTATCTGGTGCGGTTGGTACATACGCAAATATCGATCCATTCGTAGAAAAGTATGTTTGTGAAAACTTAGGATTAGAAGCAGCACCAATTTCAACACAAACATTGCAACGTGATCGCCATGCTCATTACATGTCAACACTTGCACTAATCGCAACATCTATCGAAAAGATGGCAGTTGAGATTCGTGGTTTACAAAAGAGTGAAACACGTGAAGTTGAAGAGGCTTTTGCAAAAGGCCAAAAAGGCTCTTCTGCAATGCCACATAAACGTAATCCAATCGGATCAGAAAATATGACTGGTTTAGCTCGTGTTATCCGCGGTTATATGATGACAGCGTATGAGAATGTTCCATTATGGCATGAGCGTGATATTTCTCACTCTTCGGCAGAACGCGTAATTTTACCAGATGCTACAATCGCATTAAATTACATGTTAAATCGTTTCGGTAATATCGTTAAAAACTTAACTGTATACCCAGAGAATATGAAACGCAATATGACAAGAACATACGGCTTAATTTATTCTCAGCGTGTAATGCTTACATTAATCGACAAAGGTATGGTACGTGAAGAAGCTTATGATATCGTACAGCCTAAAGCGATGGAAGCTTGGGAAACACAAGTACAATTTAAAGAGCTTGTAGAAGCTGATGAGCGTATTACGAGCAAGTTATCACAAGAAGAAATTAATGAATGCTTCAACTATGAGCATCATATGCAACACGTTGATACAATCTTTGAACGCCTTGGGTTAAACGAAGCGTAAAATTTCATATGGCACAGAATAGAGTCATTCTGTGCCATTCTTTATAAAAACATTATTCACATTTTTCAAACTACAGGGGGCTTGCGAAATGCAAAAGCTAGAATTGCTGTATGAAGGTAAGGCAAAAAGAATTTATCGTACAGAATCAGCAGATATGGTTTGGGTAGAGTACAAAGATAGTGCGACTGCTTTCAATGGGGAGAAAAAAGAGACGATTACAGGAAAAGGTCGTTTGAACAATGAGATTACAACTTTATTGTTCAGAAAGTTACAAGAAGTAGGAATAAAAACACATTTTGTAGAGAAGTTATCTGAAACAGAGCAACTTGTTAAAAAAGTGAGTATTATTCCTCTAGAAGTTGTCACAAGAAATGTAATTGCAGGAAGTCTTTCAAAACGATTAGGAATGGAAGAGGGAACTGTACTTGCAGAACCGATCGTAGAATTTTACTTCAAAGATGATGATTTAGGAGATCCGCTTGTAACGGAAGATCATATTCGTGTATTAAACGTTGCATCACCAGAGCAAGTAAGCGTATTACGAGATATGGCTCTACAAATCAATCAAGTGTTGATTGATCATTTCGCAAGCTGTCGTGTAAGACTAGTAGATTTCAAATTAGAGTTTGGTGTAACAGATGAAGGAAAAATCATTTTAGCAGATGAAATTTCACCAGATACTTGCCGTTTATGGGATGAAACGAGCAATGAAAAATTTGATAAAGACGTATTCCGTCGTGACCTTGGAAATTTAACAGAAGCTTATGAAGAGATTTTAAAACGTTTAGGGGGAATTTCACATGTATAAAGTTAAGGTATATGTAACGTTAAGAGAAAGCGTATTAGATCCACAAGGAACAGCAGTAAAAGGGGCACTTCATAGTCTTTCGTTCACAGAAGTACAAGACGTTCGAATTGGAAAATATATGGAATTAACAATTGATAAATCAGTATCTGACCTTGACGCAAAGGTAAAAGAAATGTGTGAAAAACTATTAACAAACGTTGTAATGGAAGACTTCCGTTATGAAGTTGAGGAGGTTGTCGCACAGTGAAATTTGCAGTCATAGTATTCCCAGGTTCGAACTGTGATGTCGATATGTTCCATGCAATTAAAGATGAGCTTGGTGAAGAAGTAGATTACGTTTGGCACGATAGAGAGAATTTAGATGAATATGATGCAATTTTACTACCTGGTGGATTCTCTTACGGTGACTATTTACGTTGTGGTGCTATTTCTCGCTTCGCGAATGCAATGAAAGCAGTGCAAAAAGCTGCTGAGCAAGGAAAGCCGATTTTAGGTGTATGTAATGGATTCCAGATTCTTGTTGAATCAGGATTACTACCAGGAGCGTTAATGAGAAACGAAAACTTAAAATTTATGTGCCGAACAGTTCAGCTGCGTGTTGAAAATAATGAAACGATGTTTACATCACAATATGAAAAAGATGAAGTAATCAATATTCCAATCGCGCATGGTGAGGGGAATTACTATTGTGATGAAGAGACTCTTAAACAATTAGAAGAGAATAATCAAATCGCATTCCGTTACGTAGAAAATCCGAATGGAAGCGTTTCAGATATTGCTGGTATTGTAAATGAAAAAGGAAATGTACTTGGTATGATGCCACACCCAGAGCGTGCTGTAGATGAATTACTTGGCGGTGCTGAAGGGTTAAAAGTCTTTCAATCTATCTTAAAACAGTGGAGGGAAACATATGTCGTTAATGCTTGAACCAAATCCAACACAAATTAAAGAAGAGCGCATATATGCGGAAATGGGGCTAACAGACGAAGAGTTTGCCATGGTTGAAAAGATTTTAGGCCGTCTGCCAAATTATACAGAAACAGGATTATTCTCTGTTATGTGGTCTGAACATTGCAGTTATAAAAATTCAAAACCAGTACTTCGAAAATTCCCAACAACAGGTGAGCGCGTTCTGCAAGGACCTGGGGAAGGTGCTGGAATTGTAGATATCGGTGATAATCAAGCGGTTGTATTTAAAATGGAAAGTCATAACCATCCTTCTGCTATTGAACCATATCAAGGAGCAGCAACAGGCGTTGGTGGTATTATCCGTGACGTATTCTCTATGGGAGCACGCCCGGTAGCTCTATTAAACTCACTTCGCTTCGGTGAATTACAGTCACCACGTGTGAAATATTTATTCGAAGAAGTAGTAGCAGGGATTGCAGGATACGGTAACTGTATCGGCATTCCGACTGTTGGCGGCGAAGTACAATTTGATCCATGTTATGAAGGAAATCCACTTGTAAATGCAATGTGCGTAGGCTTAATTAATCATGAAGATATTAAAAAGGGGCAAGCGCACGGTGCTGGAAACACAGTAATGTACGTAGGAGCATCAACTGGTCGTGACGGTATTCACGGTGCAACATTCGCATCTGAAGAGTTATCTGAAAGCTCAGAAGCGAAGCGTCCAGCAGTTCAAGTAGGAGATCCATTTATGGAAAAACTTCTTATTGAAGCTTGCTTAGAACTTATTCAGTCGGATGCACTTGTTGGAATTCAAGATATGGGTGCAGCTGGTTTAACATCATCTTCTGCAGAAATGGCAAGTAAAGCAGGTATGGGTATTGAAATGTACTTAGATGATGTACCACAACGTGAAACAGGAATGACACCATATGAAATGATGCTATCTGAATCACAAGAACGTATGCTAATCGTTGTGAAAAAGGGTAGAGAGCAAGAAATAGTAGATTTATTTGAGAAGTATGGTCTTGCAGCCGTTACGATGGGGAAAGTAACGGAAGACAAAATGCTTCGCTTATTCCATAAAGGTGAAAAGGTAGCTGAAGTACCAGCAGATGCTCTTGCAGAAGAAGCACCAATTTATCATAAGCCATCAAAAGAAGCAGCATACTTTGCTGAATTCCAGGCAATGAAAATGGAAACACCAAAAGTAGAAAATTATAAAGAAACGTTATTCGCTCTATTACAACAACCGACGATTGCAAGTAAAGAGTGGGTTTATGATCAATATGATTATCAAGTTCGCACAAGCACAGTTGTTACACCAGGTTCAGATGCAGCAGTTGTACGTGTACGCGGTACAGAAAAAGGATTAGCAATGACGACAGATTGTAACTCTCGCTACATTTATTTAGATCCAGAAGTGGGCGGTAAAATTGCAGTAGCAGAGGCAGCACGTAATATCGTATGTTCTGGGGGAGAGCCACTTGCAATTACAGATTGCTTAAACTTCGGTAATCCAGAAAAACCAGAAATCTTCTGGCAAATTGAGAAATCAGTAGATGGTATGAGTGAAGCTTGTCGCACATTACAAACGCCAGTTATCGGCGGAAACGTATCAATGTATAACGAACGTAGTGGTGAAGCTGTATACCCAACACCGACAGTTGGGATGGTTGGACTTGTACACGATTTAAAACATGTAACAACACAAGAGTTTAAGCAAGCTGGCGATTTAGTTTATATCATCGGAGAGACGAAAGCTGAGTTTGGTGGAAGTGAATTACAGAAAATGATTCACGGCAAAATTTTCGGTCAATCACCAAGCATCGATCTAGACGTAGAATTAAAACGTCAAAAACAAGTATTAGCAGCAATTCAAGCTGGCCTTGTTCAATCTGCTCATGATGTTGCAGAAGGTGGTTTAGCAGTTGCAATTACTGAGAGTGCAATTGGTGCAAATGGTTTAGGTGCTACTGTGAAATTAGACGGAGAAGCAACAGCGGCATTATTTGCTGAATCACAATCTCGCTTCGTTATAACTGTAAAACGTGAAAATAAAGAAGCGTTTGAGACGGCGGTAGAAGCAATTCAAGTTGGAGAAGTGACAAATACAAATGAAGTAACAATTCATAATGAAGAAAATGAAGTATTACTTACAGCAAATGTAGATGAAATGAGAAAGGCTTGGAAAGGGGCAATCCCATGCTTGCTGAAATAAAGGGGTTAAATGAAGAATGTGGCGTTTTCGGAATTTGGGGGCATGAAAATGCAGCACAAGTTTCGTACTACGGATTGCATAGTTTACAGCACCGTGGACAAGAAGGCGCAGGCATCGTCGTAAATAATGGTGAGAAAATCGTCGGTCACAAGGGGTTAGGTTTAATATCGGAAGTATTTTCAAGAGGTGAGCTAGAAGGCTTAAACGGAAAATCAGCAATTGGACACGTACGATATGCGACAGCTGGCGGAAGTGAAGTTGCTAATGTTCAACCATTATTATTCCGTTTTTCTGATCATAGTATGGCATTAGCTCATAACGGAAATTTAATTAACGCAAAGATGCTTCGTCGTGAATTAGAGGCAGAGGGAAGTATTTTCCAAACAAGTTCAGATACAGAGGTACTTTTACATCTCATTAAACGTAGTACGAAAGATTCTTTAATTGAAAGTGTAAAAGAGGCTCTAAATAAAGTGAAAGGTGCGTTTGCATATCTTTTACTAACTGGAAATGAAATGATCGTTGCGCTAGACCCGAATGGATTCCGTCCTCTTTCAATTGGAAAGATGGGAGATGCTTACGTTGTAGCATCAGAAACATGTGCTTTCGATGTAGTAGGTGCAACATACATTCGTGATGTAGAACCAGGTGAATTACTTATCATCAATGATGAAGGAATTCATGTAGATTGTTTTACAAATGAAGTAGATCATGCAATTTGTAGTATGGAGTACATTTACTTTGCACGTCCGGATTCTAATATTGCAGGTATTAACGTCCATGCAGCACGTAAAAACATGGGAAAACGTTTGGCGGCAGAAGCTCCTATTGAAGCTGATGTTGTTACTGGTGTACCAGACTCTAGTATTTCAGCGGCAATTGGTTATGCGGAGGCGACAGGAATTCCATATGAGTTAGGATTAATTAAAAATCGTTACGTTGGACGTACGTTTATTCAACCTTCTCAAGAACTGCGTGAGCAAGGGGTTAAGATGAAGCTTTCAGCAGTAAGAGGCGTAGTTGAAGGAAAACGAGTTGTGATGATTGACGATTCTATCGTAAGAGGAACGACGAGTAAACGAATTGTTCGTATGCTTCGCGAGGCTGGAGCGACAGAAGTCCATGTAAGAATTGCTTCACCACCTCTTAAGTATCCATGTTTCTATGGCATTGATATTCAAACGAGAAAAGAATTAATCGCAGCAAATAATTCAATAGAAGAAATCCGTCAAATCATCGGAGCAGATTCTTTAACGTTTTTAAGTGAAGATGGATTAGTAGATGCAATTGGACGTCCATATGAAGGGAAATACGGCGGTCTATGTATGGCGTACTTCAATGGAGATTATCCAACAGCTCTTTATGATTATGAGCAAGAGCTTTTAGAAAGTATGAAATAAGAAGAAAAAAGCTTCTACTTCTTTTGATGTAGAAGCTAGCTTCTTTCTTAAAATGGCCCGCCCTGAATAGGGAGAAATTAAAAGACGAGGTGTAGATAACGATGGCGAATGCATATAAGCAAGCAGGAGTAGATATTGAAGCTGGATATGAAGCGGTATCTCGCATGAAAAAACACGTACAAACAACAATGAGAAAAGAAGTACTAGGCGGTCTAGGCGGTTTTGGAGGTATGTTTGATTTATCAAAATTTGCATTAGAAGAACCTGTATTAGTATCTGGAACAGATGGCGTGGGAACAAAATTGATGCTCGCTTTTATGGCAGATAAACATGACACAATTGGTATTGATGCAGTAGCAATGTGTGTAAATGATATTGTTGTCCAAGGAGCAGAGCCGCTTTTCTTCCTTGATTATATTGCTTGTGGTAAAGCTGAACCTAGTAAAATTGAAAACATCGTCAAAGGTATATCAGAGGGCTGTCGCCAAGCTGGTTGTGCATTAATTGGTGGAGAAACAGCTGAAATGCCAGGAATGTATTCTATGGAAGAATACGATTTAGCTGGTTTTACAGTTGGAATTGTTGATAAAAAGAAAATTGTAACAGGTGAAAAAATTGAAGGTGGTCAAGTATTAATTGGCTTAGCATCTAGCGGTATTCATAGTAATGGTTATTCTTTAGTACGAAAAGTATTACTAGAAGATGGAGAACTATCTTTAGATCGCATTTACGGACGCTTAGAACTACCTCTTGGTGAAGAATTATTAAAACCAACGAAAATTTATGTCAAACCTATTTTAGAACTATTGAAGAAATATGAAGTATACGGTATGGCGCATATTACAGGTGGCGGATTCATTGAAAATATTCCACGTATGTTACCAGAAGGAATCGGTGCAGAAATTGAATTAGGATCTTGGAAAATTCAACCGATCTTCAGTTTACTTCAAGAAGTGGGAAAACTAGAAGAGAAAGAAATGTTCAATATTTTTAACATGGGTATTGGTATGGTAGTAGCGGTGAAGGAAGAAGAGGCAAAAGATATCGTTCGTCTTCTTGAAGAGCAAGGAGAAACAGCTCGTATTATTGGACGTACTGTACAAGGAACTGGCGTTACCTTCAATGGGGGCACGGCACTATGAGTAGATTAGCAGTTTTTGCTTCTGGAAGCGGCTCTAACTTTCAATCTCTCGTTAATGCGGTAGAAGAAAAAAGATTGGATGCAGAAATTAGTTTATTAGTATGTGATAAACCAGAAGCACGTGCTGTTGGACGGGCACATTATCATCATATTCCGTGTTTCGCCTTTTCAGCGAAAGCATATGAGTCAAAAGAAGCATTTGAAAAAGAAATATTAAAGAAGCTAGAAGAGTATGAGATTGATTATGTTATTTTAGCTGGATATATGCGTTTAATTGGGCCGACTTTATTAGGAGCGTACGGTGGGAAGATTATTAATATTCATCCGTCACTATTACCGAGTTTTCCTGGTAAAGATGCTGTCGGTCAAGCGTTAGAAGCAGGTGTGAAAGTAACTGGAGTAACAATTCATTATGTAGATGCAGGTATGGATACAGGTCCAATTATTGCGCAAGAAGCAGTAGTTGTTTCTGAAGGGGATACGAGAGAAAGCTTACAAAAGAAAATTCAACAAGTTGAACATAAATTATACGTAAATACAGTGAATCAAATTGTTCAGTCTGCGAAAGAAACAACTGTTAACTAACATACAACCAGGGGTGAAGGATAAATGAAAAAGCGTGCATTAGTAAGTGTTTCAGATAAAACAGGAGTAGTAGAATTTGTTAAAGGTTTACTAGAACAAGGGATTGAAGTTATTTCAACAGGTGGTACGAAAAAATTACTAGAAGAAAACGGCTTACAAGTAATCGGTATTTCTGAAGTAACTGGTTTCCCGGAAATTATGGATGGACGTGTAAAAACATTACACCCAAATATTCATGGTGGTCTATTAGCGGTTCGTGATAATGAAACGCATGTAGCGCAAATGAATGAGTTAGGTATGCAGCCAATTGATTTTGTTGTTGTTAACTTATACCCATTTAAAGAAACAATCGCTAAGCCTGATGTAACATTTGCTGATGCAATTGAAAATATTGATATCGGTGGTCCAACAATGATTCGCTCTGCTGCGAAAAATCATAAATTTGTATCGGTAATTGTAGATCCAGTAGATTACGATGTTGTATTAGCAGAACTGAAAGAGAACGGTGAAGTAAAAGAAGAAACAAAACGTAAATTAGCAGCGAAAGTATTCCGTCATACAGCGGCATATGATGCGTTAATCTCTAACTACTTAACAGAGCAAATGGGTGAAGAAAGCCCAGAAACATTAACAGTGACATTTGAGAAAAAACAAGATTTACGCTATGGAGAAAATCCACATCAAAAAGCAACCTTCTATAAAGCACCATTCGCTGTAACTTCTTCTGTTGCATACGCAGAACAATTACACGGTAAAGAATTATCTTACAACAATATTAATGATGCAGATGCAGCACTTAGTATTGTAAAAGAATTTACAGAGCCAGCAGTAGTAGCAGTAAAACATATGAATCCATGTGGTGTTGGAGTGGGTACTGATATTCATGAAGCATACACACGCGCTTATGAAGCAGATCCAGTATCAATTTTTGGTGGAATTATTGCAGCAAATCGTGAAATTGATAAAGCTACAGCAGAAAAGTTACACGAAATTTTCTTAGAAATCATTATTGCACCTTCTTTCTCAAAAGAAGCTTTAGAAGTATTGCAAAGTAAGAAAAACTTACGTCTACTAACTGTAAATATTGAAAAAGCGACAAGTGCAAGCAAAAAACTAACTTCTGTACAAGGTGGTCTTCTCGTTCAAGAGGAAGATACGTTATCATTAGATGAAAGTACAATTTCAATTCCGACAAAACGTGAACCATCAGAGCAAGAGTGGAAAGATTTAAAACTAGCTTGGAAAGTTGTAAAACATGTGAAATCAAACGCAATTGTTTTAGCGAATGATAACATGACAGTTGGTGTAGGCGCGGGACAGATGAACCGTGTAGGTTCTGCAAAAATCGCAATTACACAAGCTGGCGAAAAGGCACAAGGTAGCGCACTTGCATCTGATGCTTTCTTCCCAATGCCAGATACAGTAGAAGAAGCAGCAAAAGCAGGGATTACAGCAATCATTCAACCAGGCGGATCAATCCGTGACGAAGATTCTATCAAAGTTGCGGATAAGTATGGGATTACGATGGTGTTCACTGGCGTACGTCATTTCAAACACTAATAGAGGATATTTAAAAAGTCCGGTCAAGATAACTGTCGCATGTCGTCGTTGCATTGCCAGTGCGGTACTCATGTAGGAAAGCTACATTCCGTGTCCTCCTGTCAAATGCGCCTCGACCTGCTCGGTTCTCTTGATCCTCTCTTTTAAACTTTTATTGATATGGATATTTAAAAGGTCCGGTCAAGATAACTGTCGCATGTCGTCGTTGCTCTTGATCCTCCCTTTTAAACTTTGATTGATATGAAAACAAACTAGGAGCAGAGCTTCTAGTTTGTACTTATTTAAGTATTGGGGGATGAAATATGAATGTTTTAGTAATTGGCCGCGGTGGGCGTGAGCATGCTTTAGCTTGGAAGTTTGCGCAATCTGAAAAGGTGGAAAAGGTATATGTAGCACCTGGTAATGAAGGTATGCGCGATGTTGCAACACCAGTTGATATTGATGAAAATGATTTTGATGCATTAGTTTTATTTGCTAAAGAGAATAAGGTTGAATTAACTTTCGTTGGACCAGAAATTCCGCTTATGAATGGAATTGTTGATCGATTTAACGAAGAGGGACTTCGTGTGTTTGGCCCAAATAAGGCGGCTGCTGTTATTGAAGGTAGTAAGGCTTTTACGAAAGAATTGATGAAAAAATATGATATTCCAACTGCGGCATATGAAACTTTTACAAACTATGAAGAAGCAGTACAGTATATTCAAAAAGTTGGTGCGCCAATCGTTATTAAAGCTGACGGCCTAGCTGCTGGTAAAGGTGTAACGGTAGCAATGACGCTTGAAGAAGCATTACAAGCTGTGAAAGAGATGCTACAAGATGTGAAGTTCGGCGAAGCGAGCAAGAAGGTCGTTATTGAAGAGTTTTTAGATGGACAAGAATTTTCATTAATGGCATTTGTAAATGGAACAACTGTGCATCCGATGGTAATTGCGCAAGATCATAAACGAGCTTTTGATGGTGATAAAGGTCCAAATACAGGCGGAATGGGTGCGTATTCTCCAGTACCACAAATTTCGGAATCAGCAGTTCAAGAGGCGATAAAAACAGTATTACATCCAACTGCTAAAGCGATGATTGCAGAAAATCGATCGTTTACAGGGATTTTATATGCGGGACTTATTTTAACAAATGATGGCCCAAAGGTAATTGAATTTAATGCACGCTTTGGTGATCCTGAAACGGAAGTAGTATTACCTCGCTTAGAAAATGATTTAGTTGATGTATGTAACGCTGTATTAAATGAAAGTGAATTAACGTTACAGTGGTCAGAGGAAGCGGTAATTGGTGTTGTACTTGCTTCGAAAGGGTATCCGGAAGCATATAAAAAAGGTGACATTATTAAAGGATTAGATGCACTGAACGATGTAATTGTTTTCCATTCAGGTACAGCGATGAAGCATGGTGACTTTGTAACAAATGGTGGCCGTGTACTATTTGTTGCTTGTAAGGCGGACAGTTTACAAGCGGCGAAAGATAAGGTGTATAAAGAAATCGGTAAAATTGAGAGTGATGGTCTATTTTACCGAAGTGATATAGGATATCGTGCAATTGGTCATGAGGTGACGAGAAGCTAATATGTAAAAATCCCGCTGATTTCTCAGCGGGATTTTTTATGCATCTTTATCTTTTTTCAATTTTCCTTTTTGCTTTGCCATTTCTCGAAGTAAATACTCGATGTGTGCATTGACGCTACGAAACTCATCATTCGCCCATTTTTCGATGACTGCGTGTAATTCAGGATCAATACGTAATGGAAAGCTTTTCTTTTTAGCCATAATGATTTACAACCCTTTAGTATAGGCTTCCTGTATTAATAACTGGTTGCGCACCTTTATCTGAAACGATGGCAACTAATAAGTTGTTCACCATATTTGCTTTACGCTCGTCATCTAATTCAAGTACGCCTTCCTCATCTAACATATGGATTGAATCTTTCGCCATCTTCACAGCACCTTCAACAATCTCTTTTCTAGCAGCTAATACTGCTTTTGCTTGTTGACGTTGTAGCATTGCATGGGCAATTTCTGTTGCGTAAGCTAAATGTGTTAAACGAGTTTCTAATACTTCTACGCCAGCGATTTGAAGGCGCGCTTCTAACTCACGTTTTAATTCTTCAGAGATTTCTTCAGTATTTCCGCGTAACGTGATGCAAGTTTCATCTTGGAAATTGTCATAAGGATATTTTGTTGCGACGTGGCGGATTGCTGTTTCACTTTGAATTTCTACAAATCGATCGTAATGTTCAACACCGAACATTGCTTTTGCAGAATCAACTACTTTATATACGATAACGGCTGCAATTTCAATTGGATTTCCCTCAATATCGTTTACTTTTAACTTCTTACTATTAAAGTTTTCAACACGTAACGATACAGTTTGACGGAATGCGAATGGAATTGTTAAAAATAAACCGTTTTGACGAATTGTTCCTAAATAATTACCGAAAAACGTAATAACTTTTGCTTGGTTTGGTTGAACAATACCAATACCTGTAGCAAGAACGGCGGCTAAAATAATAGTTAATGCCGCTCCTATGAAAATTTCTTGTACAAGGAAAAATACACCGATAGCGGCTAAAATTAAAATCCCGATAATACCGAGAAAACCATTTACATAAAAAACTTGTTTTTCTTTCATATGATCGCCTCCTGATATATAAATGATATCACTTTTATATCATTTTATGCAAGGGCTTTACACCTAATTTTCTGAAATTATTGATTAGGTATTTCTTATGTATATTTTGAGGTTTGAAATGAGAATGTATGTTCTATTTTGTGGTAAAATAAAGAAGACTTAACCGCCCACTGCAGCAGCTAAGTCCCTTTGAGAGCATCTTGCATCGTGACAAATGATTCAAAGCGGTTTTGCCAGGATTATATCTTCAATCGCTGACTCAATCTCTTTGTCAGAAGTGTCATAACTTCCATTTGACTTTGGTTTGTCGTGATTGGAAGTTTGGTTCACTTCTTCTTTAGCATGTCCCTTTTCGGAAAAATTCATGCTAGGCATTTTAAATGCCCCCATATTCATGTATTTTCCGAATTTCCACATTTCAACAACGGGGCAGAAGCGAACAATTCCCTCTGCGATTTTCATTGCACCAATCCATAGCAAGACGTTAGACCAAGTGCACCACGGCTTGCGTACAAGTTTAGCACTACTACAGCCGAAGAGGATAAGTCCGAGTGTAATTCGAATTAGGGCATTTATTGTACCGATGTTTTGCTTCATTAGAAAAACACTCCTTTTTATGAAAGTTGAAATAGATAATACTATTTCTCTTATTAGTATCCCGTGTGATTTTGGGGATATGTAATCCAACATTTGACGTTGAAAAAGATGTTGGAATGTGCGTGTGTGTAAGTAGCTTTTTTTGTTATAATGAAAGAATGCACAAAAGGAAGTTCAAAATTAAATCCTCTCGTTTGAAAAACTATGGAAGAGGGAATTCCAAACTTAATTCTCCGTTTTAAACAAATATTTAAGATGAAGTTAAAAAAATCCTGATGAAAATAAACTGTTATTTTGAACAGAAATATATATAACTAGAGAAAAGAAAGGGTGTTTTCATGTACGATATTTCCGGGTGGAAACATGTATTTAAGCTTGATCCAAATAAGGAGTTAAGTGACGAACATTTAGAAATGATTTGTGAGTCTGGAACAGATGCTGTTATTGTAGGCGGAAGTGATGGAGTTACAATTGATAATGTATTACACATGCTAGTTAGCATTCGTAGATATGCAGTTCATTGTGTGTTAGAGGTTTCTGATGTGGAAGCAATTACACCAGGATTTGATTTTTATTATATCCCAAGCGTTTTAAATAGCCGAAAGGTAGAATGGGTAACAGGTGTTCATCACGAGGCTTTGAAAGAATTTGGGGATATTATGGACTGGGACGAAATTTTCATGGAAGGGTATTGTGTTTTAAATCCGGAAGCGAAAGTAGCTCAGCTTACAGATGCGAAATGTGATGTAACAGAAGATGATGTAATTGCATACGCGCGTTTAGCAGACAAGCTATTACGTTTACCGATATTTTATTTAGAATATAGCGGTACGTATGGAGACGTTGAACTTGTTAAAAATGTAAAAGCAGAATTAAAACAAGCGAAGTTATATTATGGCGGCGGTATTTCTAATGCTGAACAAGCGAAGGAAATGGCACAATACGCTGATACAGTAGTGGTTGGGAATATTATTTATGATGATATAAAATCCGCGCTAAAAACAGTTAAAGCAGTAAAAGGAGAGTAGGTGCAGGCGTATATGAGTAAGACAGATAAGTTATTAAATGGTTTAAATCCGCAGCAACAAAAAGCAGTACAAACAACGAACGGACCACTTCTATTAATGGCAGGTGCAGGTAGTGGTAAAACACGTGTGTTAACACATCGTATTGCGTATTTACTTGGTGAAAAAGGTGTAGCGCCATGGAATGTACTAGCTATTACCTTTACAAATAAAGCGGCGCGTGAAATGCGCGAGCGTATTGATACACTTGTCGGACCAGAAGCAGAAGATATTTGGATTTCTACGTTCCACTCTATGTGTGTACGTATTTTACGACGTGATATCGATCGTATTGGTATTAATCGTAACTTTACAATCTTAGATTCAGGCGATCAGTTAACTGTAGTCAAAAAAATTATGAAAGAGCGCAATATTGATCCGAAGAAATTTGAGCCGCGCTCTATTTTAGCTGGTATTAGTAATGCGAAAAATGAATTGTTATCTGCAGATAAATATGCGAAAAAAATTACAATCGCTGATCCATATGAAAAATTAACGAGCGATGTATATACAGAATATCAAAAACGTCTTCTGAAAAATAACTCATTAGACTTTGATGATTTAATTATGACAACGATTCAGCTATTTGAACGTGTTCCAGAAGTACTAGAGTTTTATCAGCGTAAGTTCCAATATATTCACGTGGATGAGTATCAAGATACGAACAAAGCGCAGTACCTTCTTGTAAAACATTTAGCAGCACGTTTTAAAAATTTATGTGTTGTAGGTGACTCAGATCAGTCTATTTACCGCTGGCGCGGGGCTGACATTTCTAACATTTTGTCATTCGAAAAAGACTATGAGAATGCGCAAGTTATTCTGTTAGAACAAAACTATCGTTCGTCACAAAATATTTTAAATGCAGCGAATGCTGTTATTGAAAAAAATTCAAACCGTAAACCGAAAAAATTATGGACAGACAATCAAGTTGGAAGCAAAATCTCATATTACCGTGCTGCGACGGAAAAAGACGAAGCATACTTTGTTGCGAAAAAAATTCGTGATGATATTCAAATGGGAAAACGAAAATATACTGATTTTGCAGTGTTATATCGTACAAATGCGCAGTCTCGTATGGTCGAGGAGATTTTCCTGAAATCTAATATTCCTTACAAAATTGTCGGCGGTACGAAGTTCTACGATCGTAAAGAGATTAAAGACATTTTGGCGTATTTACGTTTAATTGGGAATCCAGATGATGAGATTAGTTTCGCGCGTATTATAAACATGCCAAAGCGCGGGATTGGTGCGACTTCTATCGATAAAATTATTAATTACGGTGTACAAAATGGAATTTCATTAACGGCTGTATTCGATGAGATTGAGCATGTTGGAGTAAGTGCAAAAATTACAAAGGCAGTAAAAGAATTCGCAGGTTTATTACACAACTGGGTAAATATGCAAGAGTATTTATCTGTTACAGAGTTGGTAGAGGAAGTTATTGAAAAAACAGGCTATCGCGATATGTTGAAAAACGAGCGTACTTTAGAAGCGGAAGGTCGTCTAGAGAACTTAGATGAGTTTTTATCTGTTACGCAAACATTTGAATCTCAAAGCGAAGATAAGAGCCTCGTTGCATTCTTAACAGACTTAGCGCTTGTTGCTGATATTGATCGTGTCGATGAAGATCCAACTGCGGGTGAGGAAGTTATTTTAATGACGATGCACTCAGCGAAAGGGTTAGAGTTCCCAGTTGTCTTTATTGTTGGGTTAGAGGAAGGAATATTCCCACATACTCGTTCTCTAATGGAAGAAGATGAAATGCAAGAAGAGCGTCGCCTTGCTTATGTAGGTATTACTCGTGCAGAAGAAGAGTTATATTTATCCAATGCACAAATGCGTACTTTATTTGGTAGAACAAGTATGAACGCTGCTTCTCGATTTATTACAGAAATCCCGGCAGAGCTAGTAGAATCGTTAAATGAAACAGCGCCAAAGCGTGAAACTTCGTTTGGTGCAAAAGGCAGAACGACAAGTACAAGTAGAATGACAACTACAACCACAACACGCTCTCGTTCAGCTTTCGCGCGTCCTGCAGCTAAGACGACAGGCGGCGAGCAAATTGGCTGGGCAGTAGGCGATAAAGCTTCCCACCAAAAATGGGGAGTCGGTACAGTTGTCAGTGTAAAAGGTGAAGGTGATGCAAAAGAATTAGATATTGCGTTCCCAAGCCCAATTGGTGTTAAACGTTTGTTAGCAAAATTTGCACCTGTGACGAAACAATAGGAAAGGAATGAGGATATGTCAAAAGAGATAGCAAAACAACGTATAGAAGAACTGCGTGATTTGTTAAATACATTTAATTATCAGTATCACGTATTAGACAATCCTTCTGTTTCTGATGCGGAGTATGACCGTAATATGCAGGAGCTTATAAAATTAGAAGCAGAGAATCCAGAGTTTATGAGTGAAGACTCTCCCTCCATTCGCGTTGGGGGAACTGTTCTAGATATATTTGAAAAAGTAACACATAAGTCACCGATGTTAAGTTTAGGAAATGCATTTAACGAAGGAGATTTACGTGATTTCGACCGACGAGTACGCCAAGGAATTGATGATGCGAATGTAAGATATATATGCGAATTAAAAATTGACGGACTTGCTGTTTCACTTCATTATGAAAAAGGACGCTTCATTCAAGGGGCAACACGTGGTGATGGTGTAACAGGTGAAGATATTACTCAAAATTTAAAAACGATTAAAGCGATCCCGCTCCGTTTAAATGAAGAAGTAACATTAGAAGCACGAGGCGAAGCTTATATGCCGAAGCGTTCATTCGTTAAGTTAAATGAAGAAAAAGAACAAAATGGTGAAGATGTATTTGCGAATCCGCGTAATGCGGCAGCAGGTTCAATACGCCAACTTGATCCAAAAATTGCAGCGAAGCGTAACTTATCTATGTTTGTGTACGGTCTTGCGAATGTAGAAGAAAAAACAATTCCATCACATAGTGAATCGCTTGATTTCTTAGGTGAACTTGGATTCAAAACAAATCCAAATCGTCGTACATGTGAAACAATCGAAGAAGTTATAGCTTATGTAGAAGAATGGCAAGAAAAACGCCCGCATCTTGATTATGAGATCGATGGAATCGTTATAAAAGTGGATGATGTTGCTCTTCAAGAAAGTTTAGGAACTACAGCAAAGAGTCCAAGATGGGCGATTGCTTATAAATTCCCGGCTGAAGAAGTTGTAACAAGATTAACAGGCATTGAATTAAGTGTTGGTCGCACAGGGGTTGTAACACCGACTGCAGAGCTAGAGGCAGTGCGAGTGGCTGGTACTATCGTTCGTCGTGCCTCTTTACATAACGAAGATTTAATTCGTGAAAAAGACATTCGAATTGGTGACTATGTTGTTGTGAAGAAGGCCGGAGATATTATTCCTGAAGTTGTGAACGTTATTTTTGATAAGCGTACTGGTGAGGAAGAAGAATATCATATGCCAACGCATTGCCCAGCATGTGAGAGTGAACTAGTTCGTTTAGAAGAAGAGGTAGCACTTCGCTGTATAAATCCAACTTGTCCGGCTCAAATTCGAGAAGGATTAATCCATTTCGTTTCAAGAAATGCAATGAATATTGATGGACTTGGAGAACGTGTCATTACACAACTCTTTGATGCTGATTATATTCGTACATTCGCTGATTTATATTCGTTGACGAAAGAGCAATTATTGCAGTTAGAACGATTCGGTGAAAAATCAGCAACGAATTTAGTACAAGCAATTGAGAATTCTAAAGACAACTCATTAGAGCGATTATTATTCGGTCTTGGTATTCGCCATGTCGGAGCGAAAGCAGCCCGTACATTTGCAGAGCATTTTGAAACGATGGATGCGCTTGTGAAAGCAACGGAAGAAGAACTAAAAGCAATTAATGAGATTGGCGAAAAAATGGCTCAATCTGTCGTGACGTATTTTGATAATGAAGACGTATTAGAGTTATTACAACAATTTAAAGAGTATGGCGTGAATATGGCATACAAAGGTATAAAAATGGCTGATTTACAAAATGTTGAATCTTACTTCGCAGGAAAAACTGTCGTTTTAACAGGTAAATTAGAAGTTATGGGACGTAGTGAAGCGAAGAAGAAGATTGAGGCATTAGGTGGAAAAGTCACAGGAAGTGTTAGTAAAAGTACGGATTTAGTTGTTGCAGGTGAAGCGGCAGGTTCGAAATTAGCACAAGCAGAGAAGCATAATGTTGAGGTTTGGAATGAAGAGAGGTTCTTACAAGAGCTAAATAAGTAAGAGGTGCAAACTTACCATGAAAAAAATAGCATTAGCGGTATTAAGCCTTGGCCTACTCGTAAGTGGGTGTAGTGCAGGTGCCGATAAAGATGAAAAAGTGGTTGAGAAATCGGGGAAAGCAAAAGAGCAAGCAATCGTTCCGAAGTACGCTATTTCGGATGAATACTATAAGGCGACTATTCCATTTCAAGCAGGAGCTGCACGTGGTTTAGTTGTACAAGGAGTAAGTAATCGTCTTGATATAGATGAATTTGAAACAGGATTAATGCGTATTGCAAAAGAATCCTTTAGTACGAAAGATCATTTCTTTAAAGGTGGAGATGTTCTAGATACTCAAAATGTGCAGATGCTTGTTAAAAGAAAGCGTACAGATGCTGAACAAAAGGAACTAGAGGACAAATTAAAAAAAGATGCAGTTAAATTTCCAAACATTGGGTTAAACCCAGCGTTAGGTGGAGGATCTGAATCATTAGAGGCAAAAAATAAAAAAAATCCAATATATATTTCAAATATTTTAGAGCATGATTATTATGTGAAAAAAGGCGAAACAGATGAGCGCAAAGGCATAGTAGTTGGTTTAGCGATGAACTCGGTTCATTATTACGAGGAAGAGCATGGTTATCCGCGTGAGGCTAAAATTGAGCAAGAAAAAATGGTAGCTGAAGGGAAAAAAATGGCGCAAGAAGTCTTGAAATTTATGCATCAAAAACAGCCTGAAACAAAAAACCTTCCGATAACATTTGCAATTTATCGTCAGGCTCCAAAGGCTTCACTCGTGCCAGGTAACTTTGTTTCTTATGCGAATGTTGAAAAAGGCAGTGAAACGGTTGAGGATTGGAAACAAATTAATGAGAAATATTATTTGTTCCCATCTGAACAAGCGAAAACAGATAATAAACGTGAAGATCTGGCGAGAGTATCGAACTTTAAATCAAAACTAAGCGATTATTTCCAAGGCGACTACACAGCTGTTATCGGTACTGGTATGTATAGAGATGATGAATTAAGAGAAATAAAGCTTGATATTCCTGTCCAGTTTAATGGGAAAGCAGAAATAATTGGTTTTACACAATATGTAGCTGGGCTTGTTATGGAATACTTCCCGAATTATATGAAAGTACAAGTAACGATTAAATCTGTAGAACGTCCAGAAGCGATTATTATACGTGAAGCGAAGCAAGATGAACCATTTGTGAAAATTTTAGATTAAATAGGAGGGCTGTTCCTTTATGGAACGGCTTTTTTTCTTGAGGAATTTTGTTATAATTTAAAATGTTATAAATAATGGGGGGTAAGGGGTAAAGCACATGGACGAATTAAGTTTTCAAGTCATTATTTTATTAATTGCATTCGGCTTTTTAGCAGCTTTTATTGATTCAGTTGTTGGCGGTGGAGGATTAATTTCGCTTCCAGCACTTATGTTTGTTGGTTTACCACCAGCTTCGGCAATTGCAACGAATAAATTAGCTGCAACGATGGGGACGTTTACGAGTGCAGTTTATTTTATTCGATCAGGAAAGGTCGATTTTAAAATTGTAGGAAAGTTAATCCCGTTAACTGTTATAGGAGCGGTCGCAGGCGCTTTAGTAGTAAAGTTTATTCCGCCGGATATTTTACGTCCGTTAGTGCTTGTGATGTTGGTGTTTATTGCCATTTATATTATTGCAAAAAAGGATTGGGGAAGTGTATCTACCTATAAGAAGATGACGAAAAGAAAAACATTAATATTTTTCTTTGTTATTTTAATGATAGGGTTTTACGATGGATTTTTTGGACCAGGGACAGGATCCTTTTTAATTTTTGCATTTTTATTAGTTGGTTTGGATTTTATTCAAGCGGCAGCATCTGGAAAACTTTTGAACTTTGTTAGTAATATCGTATCTTTAATTACTTTTTTATTTTTAGACGTAATTCATTTTGAATACGGTATTATTATGGGATTGTCGATGATTTTTGGCGCTTATTTTGGATCGAAGTTTGCAGTTCAAAAAGGTGTTGGATATGTAAGAACTTTATTTTTGTTAGTAACTATTTTATTGATTGGAAAAAACATTTTGGAATATACTCATATTTTGTAGAGTTATACGTATGTATAACTCTATTTTTTTATTATATTTTAAAAATTAATTAATTTTTAAAATATAAGTCTAGGAATATTTGAATAAATCTAAATTATCGTGTAGAATAATGTTGTAAAATGTAAAAGTTTTTCTAAGGGGAGGCTAAAAAGAATGGTAGTAGCATACAAACATGAGCCATTTACAGATTTTTCAGTGGAGGCTAACAAATTAGCGTTTGAAGAAGGTTTAAAGAAAGTAGAATCTTATCTTGGACAAGACTATCCATTAATTATTGGGGGAGAAAAAATCACTACAGAAGACAAAATTGTTTCTGTAAACCCTGCAAATAAAGAGGAACTTGTTGGTCGCGTTTCAAAAGCAAGCCGTGAGTTAGCTGAAAAAGCAATGCAAGTAGCGGATGAAACATTCCAAACTTGGAGAAAATCAAAGCCAGAAATGCGTGCAGACATTTTATTCCGTGCTGCAGCAATCGTTCGTCGCAGAAAGCATGAATTCTCTGCTATTCTTGTAAAAGAAGCAGGTAAACCATGGAATGAGGCAGATGCTGATACAGCAGAAGCAATCGACTTTATGGAATATTATGGTCGTCAAATGTTAAAATTAAAAGACGGAATTCCAGTAGAAAGCCGTCCAATTGAATATAATCGTTTCTCTTACATTCCATTAGGAGTAGGTGTTATCATTTCTCCTTGGAACTTCCCATTCGCAATTATGGCAGGTATGACAACAGCTGCTTTAGTTTCTGGTAACACAGTATTACTAAAACCAGCTAGTACAACTCCTGTAGTAGCAGCGAAATTCATGGAAGTGTTAGAAGAAGCTGGCTTACCAGCTGGCGTAGTAAACTTCGTTCCAGGTAATGGTTCTGAAGTTGGTGACTACTTAGTAGATCACCCTCGTACACGTTTCGTGAGCTTCACTGGATCTCGTGATGTAGGTATCCGTATTTATGAGCGTGCAGCGAAAGTAAACCCAGGCCAAATTTGGTTAAAACGCGTTATCGCTGAAATGGGTGGTAAAGATACAATCGTTGTTGATAAAGAAGCAGATCTTGAATTAGCAGCTAAATCTATCGTAGCATCAGCATTCGGATTCTCAGGACAAAAATGTTCTGCATGTTCTCGTGCAGTAATCCATGAAGATGTATACGATTACGTATTAAATCGTGCTGTTGAATTAACGAAAGAATTAACAGTTGCTAATCCAGCTGTTTTAGGTACAAACATGGGTCCTGTTAATGACCAAGCTGCATTTGATAAAGTGATGAGCTATGTTGCAATTGGTAAAGAAGAAGGTAGAATCTTAACAGGTGGCGAAGGAGACGATTCTAAAGGCTGGTTCATCCAACCAACAATCGTTGCTGACGTTGCAGAAGATGCTCGCTTAATGAAAGAAGAAATCTTCGGACCAGTAGTAGCATTCTGTAAAGCAAAAGACTTTGATCATGCACTTGCAATTGCAAACAATACAGAATACGGTTTAACAGGTGCTGTTGTTACTAATAACCGTGACCATATTGAAAAAGCACGTGAAGAATTCCATGTGGGTAACTTATACTTCAACCGTGGATGTACTGGTGCAATCGTAGGTTACCAACCATTCGGTGGCTTTAACATGTCTGGTACAGACTCTAAAGCTGGTGGCCCTGACTACTTAGCACTTCACATGCAAGCAAAAACTACTTCTGAAACTTTATAAGAAATAGTAGAAGAGATCTTCGCAGTCTGCGAAGATCTCTTTTTTTTTTTTTTTTGAAAAAATTTCTATATATGGATTAAGATAGATATAAGTAGAGAAACTAATAATGTAATAAGGTTTACTTCAGTAAATAAGGTATATTATATTTGTTGAATAGATTCTCTTTAAAGACAAGAAAAGTAGGTGAACAAAGTGGGAAAATATCAATTGGATTACAAAAGTCAGGTATCTGTGGCAAAGTTTCATGAAAAACAGACGCCTGCCAAATTTGATAAAAAGCAGCAAATTGAAAAATTGCGTGCGGAGTATTTGAAAAAGAAGCAAAAACAAACAGATAAATAATATGTTACGTTTTTGATAGGAGAAACTAGTTTCAATTACCATATATTACCATTCGGTAATTAGAACTAGCTAAATCCTATTAATATCGGGATAAACATGTAAATAGAAACAAAACAACGAGAAAAGTTGACTTATTAGTCATATTTTTTAGTATTCATTTTAAGGATTTCCTGTATAATACAATTTGAAAGAAAATCTATGGTTTGACAAGAAACACTCTTTTCGGTTTTGCTCACTGAAGGGAGTGTTTTTTTGTAGCCACAAACTCCTCTGTACTCATTACAGTTGCGTATACTCCATTTAAACTAGCCAAAATTGTGTTATGAATATAAACGGCTGGTATAGTAGCATTCTTAAAAGAAAGATCTTTTGTAGCACAAGCATCATGTATAACGGTACATGGAAAGCCGAAATCAAAAGCAGCCCTTACGGTAGCATCAATACACATATGAGTCATCATCCCGCATATGACGACGTGCTCAATGTCTAAACGTTGTAATTGTTCTAGAAGATCAGTTTCGCGAAAACTATTTGGATAATGTTTGAGTATAACGGTTTCTTCTCTAAGTGGACGTACGCTTTCATGAATATGTACACCCTCTGTATTGGGCAGGAAAAAAGTAGCGTCATCTTTTATTGCTACATGTTGGATATGAAAAATAGGTTCGTTTTTCGTTCTAAAGAGTTGTAGCAGCTGACGAGCATATTTGCTTGCTTCTATTGGATTACGCAATTCCATCTTTCCGTGTTGAAAATAATCATTTTGAATATCAACGAGTAAAAGAGCTGTTTTCATATATTTATCTTCCTCCGGTTTCATATTCAAATAATGGTATTCAATTTATAGAGGTGATTCTCCTTTTAAAAAAATATGAAGGAGAAGAATTTTACATAACTTTAAAAAGCAATATTATATTGTGATTTTTTATTTGGAAATTTTAATAGATAAATAATTGATATTTTTCTAAAAAATGTATTGACTCTTATTATTCTGAGTTCTATAATGAGAATTAATTAAACGACAATTAAATCGATACATTCTTATCCAGAGAGGTGGAGGGACTGGCCCTACGATACCTCAGCAACGGTTTTTTTAATACCGTGCTAACTCCAGCAAGCCTTATAAAAGGCTTGGAAGATGAGAAGATGTGACCGAGTACATATAAGTGCTCTCCTTCTTATCTTTACGGTTGATAAGAAGGAGAGCACTTTTTATTTTACCTCGAAAGCTCTACTTCAAGTTTTTACAGCATATAGGAGGGGGAAAAATGATTTCTTTTAACAACGTAAGTAAAGTATATGAATCAGGTGGGCAATCTGTTCATGCGGTGGAG
The DNA here is from genome assembly GCF_016483705.1 of Bacillus cereus group sp. N6. Taxonomy (NCBI): domain Bacteria; kingdom Bacillati; phylum Bacillota; class Bacilli; order Caryophanales; family Bacillaceae; genus Bacillus; species Bacillus cereus group sp. N6. The sequence continues at coordinate 23,918 of NZ_JAEHBI010000039.1, read as the reverse complement.
GATGTAACATTATCAGTTGAGAAGGGCGAAATTTTTGGCATTATCGGTTTTAGTGGCGCTGGAAAGAGTACGTTATTACGCCTAGTAAATATGTTAGAGAGACCAACGGCGGGAACGATTTCAATAGATGATAAAGATATTACATCACTATCGACGAAAGAATTACGGAAGCTAAGACAAAGAATCGGGATGATTTTTCAAAGTTTTAATTTATTTAATTCAAGAACAGTGTTTGGGAATATTGCTTATCCATTAAGGTTAGCGAAAGTACCAAAAAATGAGATAAAAGAAAGAGTAAATGAACTGCTAAAGTTTGTAGGATTAGAAGATAAAGCAAACTATTATCCAGAGCAACTATCAGGCGGACAAAAGCAGCGTGTTGGCATTGCAAGAGCACTTGCAACATCGCCAGACATTCTTATATGTGATGAGGCAACATCAGCTTTAGATCCAGAAACAACGACAGAAATTTTGAACTTATTAAAGAAAGTAAATCGAGAATACAATGTAACAATTCTTCTTATTACACATGAAATGCATGTTGTGAAAGAAATTTGTCACCGTGTAGCTGTAATGGAGAAGGGAAAGGTTATTGAAGAAGGAAAACTGTTTGATGTTTTCACACAACCAAAAACAAAGACAACTCAAAACTTTGTACGCTCCATTATTAATGATCATTTACCGGAAAGTGTTCTAGGGAAAATTCAAAATGGTGGACAGATTTATCGCTTAACATTTACTGGGGAAGAGACAGGGCAGCCGGTACTATCATATATCGCGAAAAACTATAACGTCGATGTAAACGTACTGTATGGAAATATTATTGAACTCCAAAATGTGCTATTTGGAAATCTTCTTGTAGAATTGCAAGGTGAACAGAAGGAAATTCAAAAAGCATTACAACATCTAAGACTGCAAGTGCAGCTGAAGGAGGTAGAAGCTCATGCGAGTTGATTGGAGTATATTTTGGCCTCGCATAGTAGATGCGACGGGGGATACCCTCTTAATGGTAATCGTAACCCTTATATTTGCTACAATTCTTGGTATACCCCTAGGTTTACTGTTGTATGTAACGAGGAAAGGAAACTTTTTAGAAAATAAATGGGTCTTTTCTATTCTTAATATCATTATTAATACAATTCGTCCGGTTCCATTCATCATCTTCTTAGTAGCTTTAAGCCCACTAACAAGAAGTGTTATCGGAACGACGATTGGAACAGCAGCAGCAATCTTTCCAATGACGTTAGTTGCGTCAATTGGTATTGCTAGAATGGTTGAAACAAATCTTGTTTCAGTTCCAAAGGGAGTCATTGAAGCAGCTCAAGCGATGGGTGCTTCACCATTTAGAATTGTTTTTGAAATTCTTGTACCAGAAGCGTTAGCGCCATTGATTTTAGGTGTTACGTTTATGACAGTTGGTTTAATTGAATTTTCTGCAGTTGCTGGGCTTGTCGGTGGTGGCGGTCTTGGTGACTTAGCGATGACATATGGTTATCAACGTTTTGATACATCAGTTATGTTCGTAACGGTCGTTTTACTTATTATTCTCGTACAGGTAGCTCAAAATTTAGGAAACTACTTTGCGAAAGTCTTTTTACGTAGATCATAAAAAGGAAGAGGGGAAAAGAAAATGAAGAAAATTTTAGCATTTGCATTATCAGCGATTGTAGGAATTTCAGCGTTAAGCGGCTGCTCAAGTGGAGACACGGGGGCAGGAGCAAAAGAGAAAGTAGTTCGCGTTGGCGTAACCGGAACAGATGGAGACGCTTGGGAAATTTTAAAGAAAAAAGCTGAAAAAGAGGGAATTAAAATTAAACTGGTTGAGTTCTCTGATTACACAACGCCAAATAAAGCGTTAGCTGATGGAGATATTGAACTAAACTCATTCCAGCACGTTGCTTTCTTAGAGCAATTTAAAAAAGAGCATAAGTTAGATATTACAGCTGTCGGTACAACGCAAATTGCACCAATGGGCTTATACTCTGAAAAATATAAGAAGGCAAATGAAATTCCAGATGGTTCAGAAATTGCGATTCCAAATGATCCAACGAACCAAGCTCGTGCATTAAAACTTCTTGATGCAGCTGGATTATTAAAGCTTAAGAAAGACTTTGGCTTATTCGGAGATCCAAGTGGCATTGCTGAAAATCCGAAGAAGTTAAAAATTACACCGGTTATCGCACAGCAAACACCTCGTGTATTAAAAGATGTTGCAGCTTCAGTTATTAATAACGGTGTTGCTGGTCAAGCTGGATTAGATCCAGCGAAGGATCCAATTTTCTTAGAAGATCCAAAGAATGAAAATGCGAAGCCATATATTAATATTTTCGCAGCTCGTACAAAAGATAAAGATGATCCAACACTGAAAAAAGTAATTGAACTATATCATTCAAAAGAAGTAACAGATGCAATTAAGAAAGAAACAAATGATGGTTCCATTTCAGTAGATCTTTCACTTGAGGAGCTTGAAAAAATCGTAAAATAATTATCGGGTTTAACGATTAACAGTAGGAACCCCTCCGCTGTTAGCTCGTTCAACATATAATCTACTTAACAAACAAAACCCTAATTCTGTACCTTCCAATTCTGTACCTTCCAATTCTGTATAACGTAGAATCCAATGTTTGTTAAGTAGAGTGATGGACCAGGAGTTTTCCTGGTCTTTTTTTATGAATGAAAGTAGCTAGCGAATAGTAAGGTAATCCAAATTATAAAAGGGTAAGCAAATAAGCTAAAAATGAGTGTAATTACGAATTGTTTTTTATGAATGAGGTGTTTTTCGAATGAAAAAAAGAAAATAGAAAAAATCATAATGAAAACGGCTGATATTACGCCAGGATTATATGAACGATAAATGAAAAACAAAATAATATGTTGAACAGAGTTGAAGAATATCGCCCCCTGTATAAAAATAATCCAGTATATAGAAGACAAGAAGTTTAGTTGATATAGAAAGACTATAAGTAAGACAAAGATTGTTAATACGAAAATCGCAATGAAAAATTGTCGGCTTGTTATAAAATAAATTGAAAATTGATTAGCAAGATATTGTGGCATTTGAAAAGATTCTTCAAGGTTATGAACGAAAAATAATAAAGGAATGATCCAGGGTATAATAGTTGAATGTTTTTTCATCAACTGACATCACTCCAATAAAATATAGAAAGCCTAAAAAAGGCCCTCTATACAGGGATAGCTATTCAATTATGATACTTTTTAAATTATCCTCATGATGCTCTTGTTTTTTCGGATAAGTAGCTAGTTCCTCTTGCAAAATGTTTAGTGCTTGCTTAGCTGATTGCTGGATTGGGGCAGGTAACTCTTCTAATATATTCATACCGACTTTTATTTTTGTACGAATTACCTTCCTTAGTAGTTCCTCACGCATGCACTACACCTCCAAATCGAATGTTTAGTACATCATCTTCGAATTTTGCTCCTTGAATAGAAAGGTGTGTTAACGTTTTTGGTAATGTGATGTTCCGTTTCACAGAACCTGAACGAATGATAAGTTCATCACCTTTTTGATTTAATGAAAGTTCACTTTTGTTTGAGAAGGGAATGGAGAGAACGAAAATATACTCATCGCCATCTTTTTTTACATATTGAGTGCGACCGTTAAATTTCACTTCCGTAGGAGAAGAATCTGATTTAAATAAAGCATCTCCTACACGCTCTAACATAGACAAACCGACAACCTCTTGTTCAAACATAGGAGCTTCGTAAATAGGAAGCGGCTGAAAACTATCTTGAATCAATGTTTTATATTTCTTTTGAGTATCTTTCCATGCTTGAAAATAAGGATCGGTGACAGTGTTAGGGATGACGCGATTAATCATAATGGCATCCACGTTATAATCGTATAAGTTTAAATACGTAAAGCTGCGCTGAGCTTCTTTAATGACCATCTTTTCAGGATTTACAACGATGCGGATACTTGTTATGTCTCGGTTTGATAAAATATCTCTCATTTCTCCAAGTTGTTCAAGTGTATTCGTTAATTCGTCCATAATATCATCGGTTGGAAGGGGGACACCAAGAAGTGGTTGAGCTACAGGACGAACAACTTTTAAAACTTTTCTTTTAATAGGAAAGAGTTTTTCCATCCACCAGCCGAGCATATCTGGAAAGCTGAGCATTGCTAATGTTTCTCCTGTTGGAGCGCAATCAATGATGATAACATCATATGTGTTTTGTTTATAATAATCGAGTACGCGAAGTAAGCTAATTAAATCTTCCATACCAGGAAACATTGTTAATTCTTCTGTTGTAATATCATCAGCTGCTTTGGAAGTGAAGAGTAGTGTAATATATTTCTGTAATTTCCCCCAGCCTTTTTCCATCTCATAAATCGTATTAATTTCTTGTGCCCACAAATTTTCACGAATTGCTAATGGCTCAGAAGATAGCTTTATACCAAATGAATCTCCTAAACTATGAGCAGGATCTGTACTCATTACTAATGTTTTTAATCCTTGTTTTGCGCTTTGAAGTGCTGTTGCTGCTGAAATGCTAGTTTTTCCTACGCCGCCTTTACCTGTATACAAAATAATTCTCATTATTCTATCCCCTTTGTTTCGAGTATCGAATATTACGAGTACCGAAATAAAATGTTGAATAAAAACCCAACTAGGGTTTTATTCAATCGGAATGTTTTTCATTTTAGGTGTAGAAACCTTTTCTTCTGTTTTTTGCTGTGACGTAGCAATGTGATTCATGATCTTTTGGAAGATTTGTAGTAAGAATGCTTTTTCTGCTTCTGATAATGCTTCTGTCACTAGGCTAAAGTAATGGGCTGCATTTTGTTTTACTTCTTGAACGAGCATTACGCCGTTTTCTGTTAAACGAATTAATACAATGCGTCGGTCGTTTTCATCACGGTACCTTTCAACATATCCCTTTTTTACGAGGCGATTTACAACACCTGTCGTTGTACTCATCGGTATATCAAGAAGGTCAGCGATTTTTGTCATTGTAATATCTGTATTTCGCTCCATCCAAAGTAAACAAAATACTTCTGTTTTAGAAAGTGTTAAATCTAGGCTTACCCATTCTTCAGGATAAAAAAGTTTCTTGGCGTTATCTAGCAGTAAGTCTAAAAAATGTTCGTATTGCAACAATTATTTCCACTCCCGTATATTTCGAGGTTCGTAATATTTGTTTTTATTTTATGCAGAATTGAAATAAATGTCAATATTTTTAACTGTTTTTTCAGATTAGACAGAAAACTAACTTTAAAATAGTATTCTTTTATGATAGATTTATAAATATAAAACTAGAATTTACATAAAAATCCATCATAGTAAATATACTTATCTATAATGGATGTACAGCTAACGAGGGGGAGAACAATGAGAAGACGTAATACGCAAGCGTTCACGTTTTTAGCATGGACTTCATTTGTTTGTGCGGAATGAGTTATATCAAGGGTCTATGTATTTACGGTAATGATTTGGAAACAATTATATCAAATCATCCTCCATAAACGCAACTGCTTCCGCTTGTTTTGATGGGTATAAGTGACTATAAGTATTTAAAGTGGTTGCCACATCTGAATGACCTAGGCGTTGGGCTACTACAAGTGGACTGACTCCTTTGTTAATTAAATAAGATGCATGAGAATGCCTGAATTCATGCAACACAATATTTTTAACCTGAGCTATGTTTATATATTTTTTAAAGTTTTGCTGTAGTGTGCTTGTAGCAAGACTAGTATGAAATGTACCGAAAATTACATAATTATTTTTTACTGGTGCTGTTAATGTAGCTTGTTCTCTTAAATTTTTCAATAATCTAATGACAAGGGTTGGTAACATAATAATTCGATTAGACGCTTTTGTTTTTGGTTGTGTAATTTGCCTATTAAAGTCTGTTTTATTAATATTAATTGTTTTTCCTTCAAAATTGACATCTTCCCAAGTCAGTGCTAAAAGTTCGCCCTTTCTAGCCCCGCTGTAGTAAAGTGTTGAAAAGAATGCTTTATACATCGGATCATCCACAACTGCAATAAACTGTTTAAACTCTGCGAACTCCCAAAAATTCATGCGTTTATTTGATTCTTTTTCAAAATTGCCTGCAATACGTGCAGGATTATGAGTTAAGCCATGAAATTTTATGGCAAAGTTAAATATAGCAGAAAGTGTAGTGTGAATTTTCTTTAAAAACTCAGCCGAATAATTATTAATAATTTTATTTTGATAAATCATTACATGCTTAGCGGTAATATAATCGACTTTTATTTTCTGGAACTCTGGCATTAAGTGATTATAAATAACATTTTGAATTGTTAGGATCGAAGATTGCTTTCTCCTCTGACAATACCAATCAAAATAACTATCCGCAACTTGAGCAAACGTTAAGCTGGAATGCGTTTCTTTTTCAACTAACATTTTGGCTTCTGCTTCACGTGCTTCCTTTTTCGTTTTAAATCCACGACGTTTTACTTGTTTTTGAGTGCCATCAAACTGACGGACTCTGACAACGAAGAAATAGGTGCCTCGTTCTTTATCTTTGTAGATCACCATAGGGAATCCTCCTGTGTATATAAAGATTGATAATTCAATTTATTGAGTCGATTATAACTGGTTTGTTATCAAAAGAAAAGACTCTCAAAATAATTTGAGAGCCATTCTTCGACTTGAATCACTTTGATTTTAATAACATACAGTTTAAGAAACTCCCCCCCACTATTAGTAGGGGGGGAAGATTGGTTAGGGACACCAATCAGAATAACATATAAGTAAGGATAAAGTAATTGTAGCATATTAACGAATGACAATTATTGAGAAAGTTCGACATCTAGTTCTTTTCATAATTGTAATGTAATTTGAAATTGGTGGGGTGCAGTCATCGGGAATTGGCTGGTTTCTACATTGATTTTAGTGGAATATAATAAAAAATGAACCAATATTCATTCGAAGTATAAAATATATGAAATAGCAGTCGGATAATTTTGATGTTTTTTTTCGAAGTTATATTGAGAAATAAAATAGGGGATAGAATGGAATGTTAGCTCGTGCTAAAATTGGTTGCGTATACAGTATACGGATTTCTGATGATTAAATAGACAGAATAATTTTAAAAGTAAATTAAATGAAAACGTAAAAACTCGCAGAGCGTGTGTAAGAGGTGATTCCTGCAAAGCCTCTCACACCGTTCACCTAAAGCTACCTTAGGATAAACACTTGCATCATACGAGTTCCTCGTCAGTTTAACACACACCTAGTAATTTTAGAATGTGTCCTGAGCTGAGAAAGTTAAGGCTGGGGGCTTTTTATGTTATTGGATGGAGGGAAGATTACTTTGAAGTCGCTACATGTTGAAATTTGTGAATTAATTGACAATAGACCTGAGTTAACATATGCGAGTGTTGCTGAGGCTATTGGAGTAAGCGCACAATACATGTCCAAATTTAAGAAAAATGGAACCATTAATTTTGAGAGTCTTTTAAAGTTGGCAAAAGTATTAAGCTTACCTGATCAGAACTTTAGAATGACCATGAGTAATTTTTGTTTAAAAGTTGATACAACAGAATTGATTAAACAAAGCTTTGAATATGCGGCAATTACCAGGGATATTGAATTGTTAAAAAAGCTGATTGAGAAATATCGAGATGACCGAGGCAGTATTAAAGAGTATGTAGATGTATATGAAATCTTGTATAAATATATAGTAAATGAGATTGGCGGTAAATCATTGATTAAAAGCTTGCAAACACTACGCCAACCTACTGATTGTTGTTTGCGGATACTAATGGATATAATGAAATGCTATAATTATTATTTTTCTAAAGATTTTCCCATGATGATTGGGCTTGGCAGAGAAGTAGAACAGAGTTTGAAACATCTAAGTGGCGGGCGGAAAGATTTTATTCTGCATTGCTATTTTCACAGAGTGTATGAGATTTTAGCGCCTGTATACTTGCGATTAAATAATCGTGATTTGACAAGAAAGTATGCTGCTGTGCTCAAAAGTTCAAATTTTTGTGCGAAAACTGTCTCTGATGCAACATATTTAATGGGTATGTCCTATTTACTTGAAGATAAACAAAAATGTTTGTCGTTATTAAAAGAAAGCTATGAATTATCAAAAGCGATTGGAGAGAAAATATTAGAAACTGAGGCACTATATAATTTAAAATTGGTTGGATTGTACTATGAATTAGAAAATAATCAGGCAACTAGTAATTTGGATGGAATAGAAAGGTTGGCTTCGAGGTTCTATCAAAAAGAAAACGAAGATTTTATTGTATTATTTAAGGCGATGAAAGATAATTCTAATAAAAGTTTGCATAATTGTCTAAAGCAATTCTTTAGTCAAGGTAATTACTTTTTTTCTAGTTTAAGTGCAAGAGAATTATATAAGCGAGGAGAAGATTCTGCTATAATTGAATGGATGATGGATTATCAACAAGAGGTAGGGGGGAAGGACTTTGAAGAAATCAATATTGATAATTTCGCTAATGATGACTTTAATGACAATGCCGTCTGTTACTAATCAAGGATTTGCAATGAAGGGCATTTATGCACCTTCTTATGTGGATATTAAACCTGGTGGATAAAATAAAAAAGGAGCTACTTAGCAAATTTATCTAAGTAACTCCTTTTTTATTTGTCAATATTTTTTGCGAAAAAAATTGAAAACGATTTTTGGCTAGTCTTGAGACATGTGTAAGAATTAGTAATAAAATTATAGAAAAGGGGCTAATTTACAGTAGGTGTTGAGATAATCGTTTATAGAGGAGATTAGATAATATGAATAAAGTAAAAGGGGAAAAAGTTCAACAGGAATGGAAAAACGTAGAAGGGAAAATTAAAACGATGTTAATACTGGAACAGATTTTCAGTGAGGATGAGGAGTTTATACATATGGTCAATAAAATTAAAACCATGATTAATACTCAATAATCATGGCTTATTTTTCGTGTATTTTAAGTAAGTCATCAATTAAATTTATAATCGTTTGTTTTGTTTCTGATGGCATATTATCAAGACGTTTCATGAGTTGGGCAGTTTCAGAATTGATATTTTCAGTTTGAAGAGAAGGCTCAGTTTGTAAACCTAATAAATAATCTATGGATACACCTAATACGGTAGCTATTTTATAGGTATTTTCTCTCGAAGGGCTTTTTCTATTGGTTTCGTATAAGGATATTGCAGAACGATTAACATGTAAAGCGTCCGCTAACTCTTGTTGTGAGATATTTTTTTTTGTACGAATCGATTTTATACGGTTTCCTAATGTTACCATTACTAACACCCTCCGGTTAACTGAATTAAACATTTCTACGATTATAATAACTAAAATAAGTAAATGAAGCAATGCTTTTTTAACAAAACCATTAAAGTACATAAAAAAGGTTTGCAGAAGAAAGAATTTTGTTATATGATGTTAACACAAGTAACTAAGGAGGGTGAAGATGAAAAGATTTGATGGTAAGAAACTTTATTTATTAAGGAAAAATAGGGGGTTTTCACAGAGAGAATTAGGGGAGTTATTAGATTGTAGTCATTCTTTAGTTAACCTGATGGAAAATGGTAAATTGCAACCGACAACTGCGAAGTTATTGGGGATCTCAAGTATCTTTAAGGTTTCTATAGATGAGTTGTTTATTGATTTTTTTTAACTATATAGTTAACACAGGTAACTATATATAGAATCTAAAAACCACTTTTAAAGGGAGCGATACCCATGCACAAAAACTTATACATCGCCAGGAAAGAGAAACGTATGACACAAGTAGCAGCAGCGAAATTGATAAACATAGGTCAAAGAACGTATCAATCAAAGGAGCAAGGCAAACATGATTTCACCCTAAAGGAAGCTCAAAAACTAGCAACATACTTTCATGCAACAGTGGACGAGCTGTTTGCCCCAGAAAATAGGGAGATACCTACTACAACTACTATCTCGTCATACGAATTGGATACGAGTCATTCCGGATGCGTAAAGTTGAGTGAGGGAAGGTATGTAGAGAAGACGAGTGGAGTAAAACACCATGAGCTGGAAGTAAGGGAGAAAAGACATGTAAATATCTCAATTGCAAATTATGAAATTAGTAATCCGGCAGGAAGAGAAGAAAGTCGCCTAACGCTTAGTTTATTGTTCAACAGTAATGACTACTCGTTAGATAAATTCACACGATTTTTAAAGGTGCTTACTATATGTATTGAAGAATTTAATGCGAAAAATTAACTGAATCCGAATTTTTGTTTTAAAAAAGTGTAGGAGGCATAAGTAACATTGTGTTTGGAAACGGTATTTCGATTTTGGAATTGTGTCAATAAAAAATGTTGATTAGGTGTTAAAAAGAAAAAGGAGAGAATTCACTATGCATAAAGCAGTTCTAAAAAAGGACTTACAAAAGAAACAAATATTCGATGAATTCTTGCAATATTGTGAACAAAAGCAAGTGGAAGCGCTACAAAAGACTGATCCCTATCAATTTTGCATCTGGATGAAAGAAGCTCGATTAGCCCGAAGGGAATTGACAATACTTTATCATGCGAAAGAGAAGCAAGATGAAGAACGTACACATATTCAAGGGATTGTTCGAAAGACAATCCTATGTAAGAACAAATAGTGAAGGTGAATTCGAGACTACATATACTTCAAAAACAACGGGGAAAGGACAAGTATATTTTATGAATAAGATCTTGGGTCATTCTCAAATGGCGTAATCGAAAAAATCCACGATTTATTAACAGGTTATCCACAAATTTCACATCAGAATAAGAAGGAAACAATCGAGAGGAACTGATAGTAGAAAGTTTACATCTGATAATCAATTTAAATTTATAAATGGATCAATGGTAAAAAACAAAGAAATAGGGATTTGGTGAAGAGAAAAAGATTCAAAGATGGTGTAGAGATCATGGATTTAAAAGTGGGTGGGTTTGAGCCACTGAGTTTTGAGAACTTGGGGGTATAACAAGCACAAGAGGTGATGAGGTGGAAGACAAATACGAAATACGGATATTAAAGAAGCAAATGGAAATAGTGGTAATGAACTTGAAACGTATGTCTAAGCAGGAAATAGATGCATGTAAAAAGCTAGATATTGATTATCTTATTACCGTGCTAACGGATTAACAACTTGGCAGGTCGCTATTGCTAAGAGATTAAAAAATGAGAGAACAGTGAATGACATGGCTGTTCGAGAGTGAAGGGAAGTAAAAAAGCCCTAAAAAATAGGGCTCCTTCATAGAAACTACTTGAAAGGTGCAGATAAGTAAGGCTCACCTGTACCTGAGAACAAATTGCCTTCATCTTACTATAACAGAAACATGTTTCATGTAAAACAAAAAAATACGACGTGGAAAGACAAAAAAAAGAAAGAGGGGGAATCGAAAATGATAGAAAACCCAATGATTATGAGGAATGGATACGGCATTCCGGATCCGCAAGAATATGAACCTATGCTTCAAAAGGATGTATGTGGATGTGAAATTTTACCGGATGATGATCTATTAGTCTCGCCTGATGGAGAGGTATTGTTACGCGAAAATGCAGCCCGCTATATAATCTCGATGTTGGGATTTCAACAGAAAAGGGGAGGATTCTAAATTGTCTATGCGACAGGTGCAAAACAAGTTAGAAGATGAGATATCCATTTTAAGGTGTCTTATCGACCGATATAAACATTTTAGTGATTCCGAATCCAATTTGTATGGTTCTTGCCTATGAATATGGTCTACAGGTGCTGATAGAAATTTATGAATTAAGTAAGAAGAAAGAAGTGATTCCGTTTTGAATGCAGGGATTGAAGAATTAGAGAAATCATTATCTGTGGAACAACGAAGATTACGTGAATATAGACGAGATCTAGAAAGGTTAATAGAAAAGAAACCCATTGTGGAGCAAAATATTTGGGACACCGAAAGTAAAATCTTTGATTTGGAAGCTTCTATTTTTGTTCTAAAAAGCATGGGTGAGGGAGTGGATTTATTTGGAAATCACAAACGGTGCTGATATTACCAAAAGTAAGAAAGCAAAAATCATGATCTACTCCAAACCTGGTAATGGAAAAACAACGGTTGCTGGATTATTACCAGGTAAAACATTGGTCCTTGATATCGATGGGACAAGCCAAGTGTTAGCGGGTTATGACAATGTAGACGTAGCGAAAATAGATGGAAATCATCCACATGATAGTATTCTGCAGTTCTTTGCCATCGCAAAAGCAAACATAGATAAGTACGACAATATTTTTATCGATAATGTAACGCATTATCAAAAGTTATGGCTGCTTAAGAAAGGCGAAAATACCAAAAGTGGTATGCCGGAATTAAAGGACTACGCTTTACTAGATAACCATCTTTTAAAAGTAGTAGAAACATTCAATTCGTTAGATGCGAATGTTATTTTCACAGCCTGGGAAACAACAAGAAATATAACTCATGATGATGGGCAACAATATACGCAATTCATTCCGGATATTCGGGATAAGATTGTGAATCACATTATGGGAATCGTGCATGTTGTTGGTCAATTGGTTAAAAAGGCAGATGGTACAAGAGGATTTGTTTTAGAGGGCAATCAAAGCGTGTTTGCTAAGAACCATTTAGACACACGTTTAGGGTGCGTACAAAGCGAGCTGTTACATTCCAATGTTTCAGCTACATGATTATCAAAATAAATTAGTTGAGAAGACAAGGCAAGCTTATATGGGAGGGTTTAAATCGCCTTGTGTTGTTGCACCATGTGGGGCTGGGAAATCTGTAATTATTTCAGATATCGCCAGAATGACTACAAGTAATGGGAAACGGGTTTTATTTTTAGTCCACAGGAGAGAATTAATTGATCAGATTCGGAACACATTTAGAAAAAATAAAGTGAATATGGACTTTGTGGAATTTGGAATGGTTCAAACAGTAGTGAGGCGATTGGATAAAATACAGAAGCCGGCATTAATTATTACGGATGAATCCCATCATGGTTTAGCAGCTTCTTATCGTAAGATTTATGACTATTTTGACGATGTTTTACGTCTTAGTTTTACCGCTACACCGATTCGTCTAAATGGAAGTGGGTTAGGAGACATAAACGATATTCTGATTGAAGAGGTTGATGCTGAATGGCTCATACAAAATGGTTTTTTATCTCCATATAAATATTATGCGCCAAAATTGATAGATACATCTTTACTCAAATTGAATAACCTACATGAATTTTCAAGTACCTCTATTGATAAAGCAATGGAAAGCAAAACAATTTACGGTGATGTGGTTGAACATTATCAAAAATTAGCATTAGGAGAGCAAGCAATATGTTATTGCCACAATATTGAATCTAGCAAAATGGTAAAACAGGAATTTCTAAATTATGGCATTGTATCAGAACATATTGATGCAAAGACGCCGAAGGTGGAACGGGAAGAAATCATTAGGAAATTTAGGAATAAAGAAATCAACGTGTTAACAAATGTGGATTTGATAGGTGAAGGTTTTGATGTACCAGACTGTTCTACAGTTATTATGCTTAGACCGACACAATCCCTTTCCCTCTATATTCAACAAAGTATGAGGGGGATGAGATACAAACTTAATAAAACATCAATCATTATAGATCACGTAGATAATGTAAGAAGGTTTGGATTACCAGACCAAAAGAGGTACTGGAGTTTATCAAGTAAAAAAAAATCCTCCGCTGAATCAGAAGTGAAAATAAAACAATGTGGAAACTGTTTTGCGGTTTATTCATCAAGTGAAAAAGAATGTCCTGAATGTGGGGATAAACCGGAAATAAAACCTGTAACAGAATATGAAATAGATAAAAATGCAGAACTTGAAGAAATTTCGAAAGAAGATGTTCACATAACACTTGATTTTAGAGAACCGAAGGATTGTAAGGATATGAAGGAATTATATGAATTAGCAAAATCGCGTAATTATAAGCGGGGATGGGCGTACCATCAAGGAAAGTTATTAGGATTTATTTAAAATAAAACAGAATGGAGAATGAACATGGGATTCACTTTAGATTTTAATGAGGTATTTGAAAGTAATGGACGTATTGCAGACGGTAATTATGAGGTAGTTATGAATCAATGTAACGAAGATGCTACACCAGGTGGAGCTGAATTTATCCAATTTGATTTAATTATTCGTAATGATGTAGAACAGGCATATAAAAATTGTCATATCTTCCATCGTGTTTGGAAAACGAAAGATACTGGGAAGTATAATATGAAAACTTTTAATACCATCGGTAAAGCGTGCCAGTTACAAAATGGTAAAAGTTATAAATCATTAGAAGAATTATTGAATGACTTCATTAAAAAAACTGTCATGGTAACTGTGAAAAATGAACAATCTGAATACAACGGAAAAACATATGACAATACAAACGTGAAAAATTGGTCTCCATCAAAAGTTACAGGTCCTTTAAATCATACTTTTAAAAATGATAGTAAAAATCAAACATTTTCCGAAATGCAGAAAAGTGGAATGACAATTAAGGATGAGGATCTTCCATTCTAAGGGGGTTAACACATGTATGAGGCAATACCAGAAGAGTTACAAGAACTAAAGCAATGGTGCTGTTTTAGGTTGCAACAACGCGGAGAGAAAATGACTAAAATCCCTATAGATGCGAATACGGGAGGGTTAGGTAAATCAAACGATGAAAGCACATGGGCGACTTTCGAAGTCGCCATGACTGCTATCGATACATTTAATTGCGATGGTGTAGGGTTTTACTTTAAACCACCTTACTTTGGAATTGATATTGATAATGTGCGTGAGGAAATTGAACGTTATCAATCAGGAGATCATGAGGACAATATTGTATCTGAATGTATTGAAATGATGTGTAGTTATACCGAATACTCGGTGAGTGGAAATGGTATTCATATTATCGCTAAAGGTGATTTGCCTAAAGGTGGTAGACGCAAAGGGAATGTAGAAATGTATGATAGTGGTCGCTTCTTTGCAATGACGGGAAACGTTATCAGTAATTATTCACGAGTTGAAGATGATGATTATGGAAAAGTAGGGTACCTCCACAATAAATACATTGCAAAAAGTGAAGTGACTGAAAGTAGCGTTTCGCATAGTACACCACAAGGTGTAGATATTCCAGAACCAGAAATCATTCAGATTGCTTGTAATAGTAAAAACGGAATGCGTTTCAAATTATTCATGAATGGTGGATGGGAACAATTTTATGACTCACAATCAGAAGCGGATATGGCTTTTGCAAATGACTTAGCCTTTTGGACAAACCGTGATTTTAATAAGATGGATAGTATTTTCCGGCATTCTTCTCTTTATCGTGAAAAATGGGATAGGAAACAAAACAATTCTACATACGGTGCTGAAACATTAACTAAAGCAATTACGGATTGTACAAACGTTTTTATTCCAAGAGAACGTGATGAAGAATTTAATTTATATGTACTTGAAGATGATGTAAAAACAATTGAAAAGAAATTTTATAGTTACGATGATACGGGTAATGCAAAGCGATTTACAGATGCATATGGCGAGGTTATTCGATATAGCTACATCCGTAAGAATTGGTACTTTTATGACGGTAAGATATGGTTGATTGACCAACAAGGGATGATTAAAAATATCGTTGATAAAGTAATTGAAAAGATGAAAAATGAACCAATCCATGTAATTGATGGTGTAGACGAAGAAGAAGCAAAAAAAGCATTTAATAAACATTTGAAATCATCACGAGGTAGTAATGGAAAAACGAACATGATTAAAGAGAGTGAGCACTTGCTACCTATTAAGCCACATGAATTTGATAATGAAACAGATTTATTTAATGTTCAAAATGGTTACTTGGATTTACGAACAGGAAAACTACAAGATCATGATAAAACCAAGTTCTTTACAAAAATATCTTCAGTTGAATATACAGACAAAATTGATTGTCCATTATGGATTGATTTTTTAAATCAAATATTCGATGGTAATCAAGATCTGATTGAATACATGCAAAGGGCAGTTGGTTATTCTCTTTCTGGATCTACAGAAGAACAAATGATGTTTATTCTATATGGAAATGGTCGGAATGGTAAGTCGGTATTTTTAGATATAATTACCGAAATATTCGGAAACTACGCCACTAACATTCAACCGCAAACGATTATGGTCAAACAACAAAGTTCTGGAGCAAATTCAGATATTGCTAGATTAGATGGAGCACGTCTAGTGACTACCACAGAGCCAAACGAAGGTGTGCGATTAGATGAAGGATTAGTTAAACAGCTTACAGGTGGCGATAAGGTAACAGCTCGCTTCTTATACGAAAATGAATTTGATTTTATGCCACAGTTTAAATTATGGATGGCAACAAACCACAAACCAATTATACGAGGTACTGATGATGGTATTTGGAGGCGTATGGCGATTATTCCATTTACAGTACAGATACCAAAAGAGAAGGTAGATAAGCGCTTAAAACATAAGCTAAGACGTGAATTAAAAGCGATCTTACATTGGGCTGTGGAAGGCTATATAAAGTGGCGCGAAAACGGCTTGCCAGAACCACAAGTTATTCAGGATCAACGTGATGAGTACCGCACAGAAATGGATGCAGTAGAAGCATTTATTGAAGAATGTTGCAATCGAGGTGCGAATTTAGAAGTACAAGCCAAAGACCTCTATCAATCATATAGAGAGTGGGCGAGCGATAATGGTCAATATATGATGAGTAGTACAAAATTTGGTCGTGAGATGGGAAAGAAATTTGTGAAATTTAAAAGTGGAACAATTCATTATAAGGGAATCGACTTGTTAGAAGACAGTAAAAAGTCATTTTTTAAATTAGGGTATTAAAATTCTGGAGAGTTTAGGAAGGTTTACGGACAGTTCTTCTAAAACTGTCCAAACTCTTAAATCCTTGATATATCTATTCTTTTATTACTTTATTTATTCTTTTTTGGATAGTTGGATAGTTGAAAGGAATAAAGAGTAAATAAAAAATTAATTTTATTATATATAAAGCTTTTGAAAAAACGGTAGTATCCGTCCAAAGTGTCCAAGTGTGATTAGGAGTTGATTGTTATTAAAGAAATAGATGTGCAAAATTCTATTCGATTGGCATTACATCCATATGCTATTGTCTTTAGAGCGAATGTGGGGACATTTAAAACGGCAGATGGTCGAACCGTATCAACTGGATTACCTAAAGGGTTTAGTGATTTATTCGGTTATCGTAAATCAGATGGGAAGATGTTTTTTATTGAAGTGAAAAATGAAAAAGGCAGATTAAGACCAGATCAGAAACATTTTATTGAAACGATGCATAAAAATGGTGCGATTGCTGGTGTTGCATGTTCACCAGAAGACGCAATTGAATTGATAAGGAAATAGCAATGGACAGGAAACAAATTTACATCGATGTCCTGATACATAAGGGAATTTACAAAGAAGAAAAAACAGGACGTCAGCTTTATGAAATGGATGAAAAAGAGTTATGGAAATTAAAAAGGGAGACAGAATCGCTCAAGGCGTCATAGCGCCAGTGGTAACAGCTCATTTTGTGGAAGTAGACAAGCTACCGGACAGCGAACGTGGCGTTGGTGGATTTGGATCGAGAAGGTAAATAAACAATGGCATATCCTCGTGAAGAACGAGAAACAACTCTAGTTTTTGAGACAAGTACAGGACAGTGGATGTTTTACTCTACTGTTCTTAAACACATTTGAAAACTTAGTAATCTATGTGAATTACAGACTTTAGAAGAAGAGGATAGGCAACCGATAGTGGTAAAAGGTGTATGGGATGAAAAACAGGTGAGTATGAAAAAGCTTCGTGTGATGTCTGAGGAACAAAGGCAAAAGGCTGCGGAACGTTTGGCGAAGGTTAGAGGAAAATAAGTAGAAACAAAAGAGATATTTGATAAGTATGTTTATACAAAAAAATAAAATAACCCGCTAGTTATAACGGGTTATTCCCACAAGGTGTGCAAGAAATTCAAGGTAACTGGACCAGAGAAACCTGTAGAATTCCCTGTGATAATAATATATGCGAAAGAACTTTTGAATAGGTCAATTTAACCAAAAAAAGGGGCAACTAACAAAAGTTAGATGCCCAAGTATAAAGAAGAAGTAAATCGGAAGGTAACTCAAGTGACCGTATGTATAGTATGAACAAGCACAATTATTTTATACATGAATAGAACTTAAAAATGGTTATAAAAACCAATAATAGTTAAGACTGTTTTTAAGAAAAGCTGGACAAAATCGTTATTTTATTAGAGAAGGGAAATGAATATGAAAAAATACAAACCCAATATGGGAAAAGCGAACGTGGTTGAAGGTGAAACGTTACTATTTCCGTTTAGAACATTATCAAATGAAATTTCAAAAGTAATAGGTGAAGTAGTGGCGTTTGGTGAAACAAATGATGGTATTGAATATATAGAGGTGAATGTGGGTACTAAAGGGAACAAACGATATGTAATTTAACCAAAAATTCATTTCTTGCGAAAAAACAGCTCTATATAATCAGGAAATTTACCGTTTAAATCTTGTTCGAATGACATAGGTCTTGTGAACGGTAGAACGTCTAAAAACGTGTAATAATAGCGTATAAAACGATGTATCAGTTTTGAGAATCTAAGGTGTTTTCTGGATGGTTTATCTGTAACCTGCCTTGGCATCGTGAAAAGCAGAGAAACTCGAGGAGTCCGCATTATGAATGCAAAAGAAATAAGAATGTATATATTAGATTTGCAAGACCAGCATTGCGCAACGTGTGAGCATCGGACAAATCAGTCTCCTAAGTATTGTGTAGAGAATTGTAAGGTTGGAGAAGATTTATATAGACTAGGAGAAAAATTAGCTCCGCGTGTAGAACAAGTCAGAGAAAATCCTAAACGAAAAAATTGGGAAGAATTGATGCCCAAAATTCTAGAGATGTTACAAAAAGAGATGCCGATGTATGTAATTGCTGTAGAGATAGACTGTGAAGTGAACACGTTACAAAAGCAACTCAAAAAAAAGGGACTATGGCAGCCGACAAGTAGAAAACAAATACAAGAAAACGCTCATAAAAGATGGGATGAGCGATGTAAACAAGCTGTCATGTTACGTGAAAAAGGACTTACTTATCAAGCAATCTGTAAGCAATTAGGGTGTAGTCGGAACGGTTTGTATCAGCATCTCAAAAAAAGAGGGCTAAAGTAAATGTGAAATAGGTTTAGTTATAGATCCACAAAATCATAAAAGTGTAGATGTGGTGGGATAGAAATAACAGTAACGAGAGTAGGTGCATCGTCATTGTTCAATTGGCTGAAAGAATATCAAAGATTAGAAGAGAGTATTTCATATTTAGAATATAACCTAGACAAAACAAAATCGGAATTAAAGCGTTGGATCTATGGTGATTTACAAGGCATACGCTTATCTGCAGCATCGGAAGGTGCGAAGGTAGAGAAGCGTGTGGGGGCAATTGAATATGAATTAGCTCATAAAATGAATGATAGGCATACATTAAAAATCTTAATGAACAAATTTAAAGGGCTGGATAATCAAATACTAAGAATGAAGTATGTGGATGGAATGACGTTAGAAAAAATTGCTTGTGAGTTACATTATCATCCCAACTATATCAGGAGGCGACATGCAGAAATGATGCGGATAGTCAAGTTTAAATATGCGTGAAAATGTAACGTTTTTGTACACAACATTTTGTGTATAGTATCTCTTGCAAAAATGATTTATAGTAATAACATAGACATGTAATGAAAGAGAAGCTAATGCCTGACTGTTCATGTTGTAAAGAAAAAAGATAGCGTACCAATAGGCGAATAAACAGAGCCAGCCGATTGGTAAGGCGATGTATTTGATTACTTTCAAGAGAGGCTCCTTTCGCAGTAGTAGGTTGTATGTAAGGTGTGAAATAGCGGGGGTTAGCTGTAAAATATTATGGCGTATACTATGCACGAAAAAATGAGAAAGATGAAAAGAAGAACCAGATAATGAATAAATTTCATGACAGCTTCCTTTTTTGATGGCATGGATGAAGGAATGAAGAATGCAAGCATATATAAGTGTGATGGGGTATTCTAGTTGAAAGATATTCTATGCATTCTTCAACCTTCTGAAAGAAATGGAAGGTTGAAGAATGAGTCTCATTTGGTGCGGTACACGAGTGGGTAAAGGCACATGCAGTGCACCAATTTGATGGTAGGTTCTTCCTCTATTTGTATTATGAATTTAAATTTGGTTTTTAATACCAATGAAATGTGGATTTTCGTCACACTTTACATTGGATTGTGTATGTTAAAGTGTTGGGGAACATAGAAATACCTTCTGAGGGCACGTTGATTATGTGCTTATGTGTTGCTTTATTTACCAAAGATACAGAACCTTTTTGATGAGATAAGCATATATTGAAGTGTGGACCAGCTTTTAGGGATGGGGATTGGTCCGCAGAACCTCCTTTCTAATAGAGGAATAGTCGATATGAGGGTAACCTTTTGGTTGCCCTTTTTTGTATGAACAGGGGTTATTCATATGTGTTCTTTGTATAAATGGGGCATATATATGAGAAATAGACATATAAAGTATATAGAAAATATATGATGAATTGGTTATTTTGACAAAGTAAGGATGGGATATGGATGGATAGCTTTTCTAAAATTATTTTATCAAACGGGAAAGAATATATTGTATCGTTTCAGGTTGGTACCTTGATTGGAAAGATACTTGTAAATGGGGAAGGTGAACTCCTTACTACATTGATTTTGGTTTCTCATATAGATGTGGAAACAGGAAGCAAAATGCAGGTTGCTTTAAATCCACAGTACATAGTAGCAATTGAAGAATCTAGTATAAAAATACAACCGCATATACCTTCCGTATTTAGAATTGAAAAAATAAATAAAGATGTAGAGTGAAAGTATCCATTCGGATGCTTTTATTTATTTTGTAGGAGGTATGTATGAAAGTAACAAAACAAGAACAAGCAGTCATCATCGGTACATTCATTTCCGTAGTAGGAGAAGATCTTGTAAACGAACATATCGATAAAAAGAAATTAGAAAGTGTAATTCCGATCTTTAACGAGATGGAAGATCATACAACACCGAAGCAAAGAAGAGAAGCGATGGTTAGCTTGTTAGGTAAAACCATGGATGAATTTTTAAAGGAGTAGAAAGAAATAAAAAGCACAGCTGCTTCATCATCTGTGGACGACACGCAACTGTGCTTAGGGTAGAGATAGATAAAAGGGTAACTCCAAATATGTTTTAGTCTTGATGGCAAGAGAGGTTTAACTCGTTTTTACTATAACAGGAAACGAAGGTACAGAGAATGATAAAAATGACCTCTTCCAAGAGTAAAAAGAATAGTAAATAAGTAGAGATGAAAAAATACACAGCTACATCATCTGTGGGAGACAAGTAGCTGTGCGCATGAAGAGTAGAAAAAGGTCCTTTATAACGTAATCGTTACAAGGAACATGATTAGGGTACCTTTACTATAACAGGAAATATGAAGACAGAAGATCATAAAAATACCCTTTTGCAAATGTAAAAAGGAAAGAATAAGCGTAAAGATGGTTAGGATTCTATGTATTGTTAGGAGAGGTAAATCGGAATATATACAACAAAAATATATAGGAGTGAAGGAATAAAGAACGACTGTATAACTGTTACAAAAGAAAGTATGGTTTAATTTTAATTTGAATTATACAGTACGTTCCTCATCCTTCGTGAAGTGACTGAAGGGATGAAGCGCATATATTCATACATTTCAAAGATGTAGAATGGCTAGTTGGGTCATACAATGTACAAATCACAGCGAATGTTCTTCATCCACTTTTATTATTTGTTGATTTTGGTTTTGTATACCAAATAAATGAATATAAATTAGTAAACACCTATTAGGTATTATTAATGAAGAAAGATAAGGGGGGAGAGGATGAAACTAACAAAGCTCGAAAAAGCGGTAATGATTGGTACATTTATAACGGCACTAGGCAAGGAAGAACTTGATTTCTGCACAGATGAATTCTCATTAGAACATTTAGAGGTAGAACTGGAAGAGATATTGGATGATTGTACACTCAAACAGATAATGGCGGCTGGAAGAAGTGGAATGAATAAAATGATTCAGGAGTTATTAGAAGAAAGTTGATGGATGTAAATGAAAGAATACAAAACCAAACAACAGAAGCGTAAGTTCTATGACAGTGGTGAGTGGAAGAGGATACGAGAACAAGTAAAGAAGCGTGACAACTATGAGTGCCAAGAGTGTAAGCGCAATGGTAGTGTTCGTGTGGACACCAATGAGTACAGTGAGAGTGCGAAGCGTAAGAAGATTCAACTCGTTGTCCATCATATAAAAGAACTTGAGAATCATCCTGATCTTGCATTAGAAATAGATAACTTAGAAACAATCTGTGTGGATTGCCATAATAAAGAACACGGTAGAACATTCAAAAAGAAAATTAACAAATGGGAAAATGATGAAAAGTGGTAAAAAAGATTCAAAAACAATACCTCCCCCCTAAAATATTTCACTCTTTTTTCGTCTAAGGGGCACCGGAGGAGGGGGTCGATTTTCTAAATTTATAAGCAAATTCGCGCGTTATGTCAAATTGGAAAACGATGTAAATTAGAAGGGAGGGATATTGTGGCTAGAGTTAAGCGTGAAACAATGAGAAAAAGGATTGAAAAAGACTTAACAAATCAATTGAAAGAAAAAAAGATTGTAGGTAATCATTATACTGACTTAATTCAGGACTATTTATCGTTGTGGGATTTAAAGTGTATTCTTGTTGATGATATTGAAGAAACAGGAATAAAAGTATCTGGTATGCATGGCCCGAAATCCAATCCTTCTATCAACGATTTACATAAAACCAATGATCGAATGATAAAGATTTTAGGCGCGCTTGGTTTGGAAGCATCCGCTGAAGTAATTGTTGTTCCTCAAAAAACTAAGCGCTCAGCTAAAGATTTAACATGATTCAAAATCAATACGTTGATGAATATATCGAAATGTATAAGACAGGGAAAATTAAGCTAAATAAAGAGCGCATCATGCTAATTGAGTACCTGGAGAAATACATCTTCATACGTGATGATTTGTATTTCGATAATGAAATGCATGAGGACTATATAAAATTCACTGAGAAATGGTATTTTGAATTGCAGCCATTTCAAAAATTTCTAACAGCATTTGTTTTCCTTTTCTATAAAGAAGATGATTCTGTTTTTTACGAGCAATTCTTAATTATGATGGCTCGTGGTGGTGGTAAAAATGGTTTAATTTCATCGTTATGCCATTTCTTTATTAGTCCGCTGCACGGAATAGATCGATACAACGTTTCAATTGTGGCCAACAACGAGAAGCAAGCCAAAGTTTCTTTTCGTGAAGTCTATGATGCAATTGAAGGTAAAGAAGTATTGGAAGATATGTTTTATCGTACGAAGGTTGAAATCCTTGGTAATGATACAAAAAGTGTGATGCAATATCACACATCCAATGCGAGTTCTAAAGATGGACTTCGTGATGGTTGTGTGATTTATGATGAAATACATCGATATGAAAATTTTGATGTAGTAAATGTATTCTCTAGTGGACTTGGAAAAGTGCCAAATGCTAGAGAATTTTTTATTGGTACAGATGGCTTTGTTCGTGATGGCTTCCTGGACAAGATGAAAGAACGAGCGATGAATATTCTGAAAGGAAAAGATTTAGAAGATCCATTGTTCCCCTTCATCTGTAAGATTGATAACCCAGAAGAAATGGATCATCCTGATGTGTGGGAGAAGGCAAATCCGATGTTTAGTGAGCCGAGAAGTTCTTATGCGAAAGGGTTATTCAAAAAGGTATTAACCCAATATAAACAGTTAGCAAATAATCCATCTAATCGTGAAGAATTCATAACAAAACGTATGAACTACCCCGAAACAGATTTAACAAAGTCTGTAGCTTCATGGGAAGA
>NZ_JAEHBI010000385.1:0-211 GCF_016483705.1 Bacillus cereus group sp. N6 | reverse complement strand
AGAATGGTACGTGATGAAAGAAGTTGTAGAAGCTTCGCCAGAACAAATCAAAGCGTTTCAAACCCTCTATTCTGGGATAAACAGGAAGGTGCAGCCTTTACATCAACGCATTGTTTTATATCATCAAGATCAGGATGCTGCTCAAAAATAAAATATTCAAGATATACAAAAAGGAGAGATGCCCTATTTCTCCTTTTTTACCTGATAATGC
>NZ_JAEHBI010000384.1:0-212 GCF_016483705.1 Bacillus cereus group sp. N6 | reverse complement strand
TTTATGAAAAGGTTAGTGAAAGCTTTTGGAGAACCAACGGTTCTCACAACAGACAAGGCTCCTGCCTTACTTTGTGCATTCAAAAAACTGAAACATAATGGTTTTTATGTGCATACGAAACATTGCACCGTTAAGCATCTAAATAACCTCATCGAACAAGATCATAGACATATCAAACGACGTTTTGTTAAATCCGCAGGATTTCAAAATCT
>NZ_JAEHBI010000383.1:0-212 GCF_016483705.1 Bacillus cereus group sp. N6 | reverse complement strand
AATCGTGTTTCCTTCAGAATCAACAGCACGATATAGGTACATCCATTGCCCTTTTACTTTTATGTACGTCTCATCTATTCTCCAGGAGTCATTCGTTTGTTTGAGATGACGTCGAATTCGTTTATCTAATTCAGGCCCATATTGATGGACCCATCGCATAATCGTTGTATGAGCTAAAGATAGTCCTCTTTCCTCCATCATTTCTACCAAAT
>NZ_JAEHBI010000382.1:0-213 GCF_016483705.1 Bacillus cereus group sp. N6 | reverse complement strand
CGCTTGGTATAACAGAGATAGATGATCTTGAATCATCCCAATTGCTTTAAATTCACTTAGCTCTCTTTTTTTATTTTACAACAGAAGTTGACGCATTTTAAACATCGTAGAGGAACATAAAAAAATCGCAATGAGCTTCCATACACATGGCATTCTAAACGCTCTTGTTTGATATTTTGCCAGTGATGAATTTGAAATAAAGATTTCCACGTT
>NZ_JAEHBI010000381.1:0-213 GCF_016483705.1 Bacillus cereus group sp. N6 | reverse complement strand
TACTGATACTATTATTCTTAAAAAGGTGTGTGATCAGTATGAAAAAGGAAACTTCGTTTAAATGGAAGCACTATCAGCCAGATATTATTTTATTAACTGTGCGCTGGTACCTACGGTACAATCTCAGTTTTCGTGATTTGAGGTGGTACAGTAAAACTGGAACACAGTATAGAGATAAATTATTCTATATAAGAGGTGTTTCAGATGAAAAAA
>NZ_JAEHBI010000380.1:0-214 GCF_016483705.1 Bacillus cereus group sp. N6 | reverse complement strand
GAACAGCAACTACCCGCGATGTTTGCAGAAGGTCAATTATCCAAAGAAGAATATAACCGGTGGTTTTCATCACATGCAGAGCGTACGCGTATTGCGACGCTTGCAACAGGTATGAAAGTTGATTCGCATCTGGGTAACCTGTATACACAAGGACGGTCCTATTCGGTAAAAAAATTATCCCCTGGGTATCATGAGTTTGAGTCAGCAGATTTTC
>NZ_JAEHBI010000379.1:0-215 GCF_016483705.1 Bacillus cereus group sp. N6 | reverse complement strand
CTGTCCGCTGTGCAGGTCATATTCTAATTGAATCTTTATACCCGCTGTTTGTGCACACCCACCTGATCCAGGATATAAATGTTTTGGTACTTGGAAAATCGTCGCATCTAAAATACGAATCCGTTGAAAATAGGTGATTGGGTTCCGTTGCAAAGTTTTTTAACTAAAGCTAAACTGTAGGAAGATTGAGTTGAGGAGAATGATACATGAGATAC
>NZ_JAEHBI010000378.1:0-215 GCF_016483705.1 Bacillus cereus group sp. N6 | reverse complement strand
GAGGGTTATAAAGTGAAGATCGATTTTAAGCAACCGCTACTAATTTTTGTAGTTCATTACACACTGAAAAGTGATATGATATTATCCCCTTAAGGTAGACAGTGTAAAAAGACCATGAATACACATGGATGTTACACTTTTACTTGGAGGGGATTTTATTATGGTTAAAAAAGGAGATACATTTCAAAATTATTCAGATGAATTAAAGATACAAG
>NZ_JAEHBI010000377.1:0-217 GCF_016483705.1 Bacillus cereus group sp. N6 | reverse complement strand
TTCTGTAAAGCTAACTGTGAAACAGATTTTCCAAATAGCTTATAATATCTATCACTCATTCTTTTACAATAGTTATAGGCAAATCTTGCAGCACCAGCATGGTTTCTAAGCACTTTTTCTTGTTCAGGCGTTGGAATCAGTCTAACTTTCTTCGCCAATATCATCAGAAGCCTACTCCTTTACTGTGCGATTATTCGAGCACTCACCTTTCAGATAA
>NZ_JAEHBI010000376.1:0-218 GCF_016483705.1 Bacillus cereus group sp. N6 | reverse complement strand
GGACTGTAATCTAACTCTTCAGCAAGCTTTTCCAATGTCTTGCCCTCCACATACTTACCATACATAATCTTGTGTTCCAAACCGTGAAATGTACTAATTACCTTTTTGAAATCAAACATGTCATTCATCTTATGAGCTAAGTCATGTTCACATACAGCAATACGATCTTCTAGTTTTGCTCCTTCTGACTCAGCGGTTAAACATACTTCTTGTAAGTC
>NZ_JAEHBI010000038.1:0-55623 GCF_016483705.1 Bacillus cereus group sp. N6 | reverse complement strand
GGATTAAATCTTTGGACGAACTTTAACTTTGAATCCTTCGTAAATTTTGTCATACAAAAAACTGCACCTCCAATTGTGGAATGGCTTTTTTATTTTCAAAAGTTGAATGTAATATTTTGTTCATATTCCGTTCATAAACTTTGTGTAAAATGATTGCAGCGAATATGGAAAGTTTACAGCAGGAGGAATAAAATGAAGAAATTATATAATGCAGCATTTATTTACTTAATTATAGGTTTATTATATAGATAGGAGTGGATAGTATGATAGCACTTTTATCAAGTATTGTAGCAGTTTGTATGGCGGTTGGTGTCATGTTTCTTCGCTTTAAAGCAGCGAAAAAACCGGTAACGAAAAAGAAAATTATATTACCGCCAATTTTTATGAGTACTGGCGCAATGATGTACTTCTTACCGGAGTTTCGATTAACATCGTTAGAAATAGTAGAGGCGATTAGTATAGGACTTATTTTCTCTATATTTCTTATTAAAACAACTAAGTTTGAAATAAGAAACGAACATATATATATGAAACCGTCAAAAGCATTCATATTTATTTTAGTAGGCTTATTGGCTGTACGAGTAGCGTTAAAATCGTATTTAAGTCAATCAATTGATTTAGCAGAGTTAAGCGGAATGTTTTTCTTACTTGCATTTGCGATGATTGTGTCGTGGAGAATTGCGATGTATCGCTCATATGTTAAATTGGAAAAGACAATAAAAAGAGCTGGAATTTCTAAATAGGAATTCCGGCTCTTTTTATGTTTTATACGATTGTTTTTTTAGCTTTGATTTCATTTGCTTAATTTTAAACGTATTTGAGCATCTTGTAATGCGGCTGGTGTAACGTTAAGACCATGTTGATCAACAATTTTTGTGTTTAATAAAATGGAATCTAAGCTTCCACGAAATGTTTTTGTATAGTTTTGACGCAGCATTTGTTGTTCTTGTTTTTCATCAACTGTTAATCCAGATGCTTTTTCTTTTTTTGATAATTCGTTAATACGGAATAAAATGTTTTTCATTTGATTCACCTCTAGTTTTAATTAATTACATTAGTTACTTACTAATGTATAGTTATTGTAACGTATCTTTTAATAAGTGTCAATGCTTATAAACATTCATTGTTTTGTAAGTGTGTGGGGTGATAAAGAATGAAAAAACTACAAATACTTGAAATAGGGAAGATGTTAATATACAATACCTAAGTAGGGTATATAAAGTTATTATTTTACTTTATGAGAGTAATAAGCAAAAAGGAGTATGTAATAATGAATGCAGTAATTTCAAAGAAAGAAACAATCATCTCATATACGATTGCTATTTTATTTATTTTAGCCATGGTAATAGCAGGTGTGTTATTAAATGATCCAGAAGTCATTTTGCCGGAAATAGCGGCAATGGCAATCGCTTTATGGGCATACCGTGAGCCGGGATGGCTAAGACAACCAGAAAAAATCTTTATTGCACCGTCAATAACAGCTGTAATTGGTTTTATGGTGAATCAAATGGATATAGCCTATTTAGGGAAAGTAAGCTTAACGCTTGTATTGATGATGCTGTTTTTACGTGTTATTCAGTCCAATTTAGCACCATCTATTGCGACAGGTTTATTACCATTAGTAACAAATGCGACGGAATGGTCATTTGTTATCTCAGTCTTCGTTTTGACATTTATTTTAATGATTGGTGTTCTTATTTTTAAATTGAATAACGGTATTGAGCGAAAAGTGAATATACAGTATAAATATATGACTGTATTTCTAATACTAAATTTCGTTTGGATCAGTTTATGTTGGATAACTGGTTATGAACAATTAGCGGTTATTCCGCCAATTCTAGTCGTTGTGTATGAATCACTTCAAAAACCGATGTACAATGAAAAAATGGCATTTAAACAAATAGTAGTATTAACTACATCAGCAACTGTTGGAACTTTATTGTATTTTGCAATTGATTCATGGATTGTAGTTGCTTTATTCAATATGATATTAATGCTTATTTTATTAAAAATAGTTGGAGTACGTATTCCAGCAGCGTATGCATTTCCCTTACTTCCGCTCGTATTTCCTGATGAAATGATAAAAATGTTACCAGTAGGTTCATTCATTGCAGGGGTATTTTTATTTGGTGCAGTACTATTGTATAAGAAGTGGGAGATGAAACAAAAGGGCATGCAGAAGAGTGAAATATAATTTGTAAAAAAGGTAAGTTCAAATCACTTGAACTTACCTTTTTTATTTATACCCAATATAAGGATATATCATAAATTCCGACTAAAATGAGTAGTACCCCTGCTATAAGTTGAATGTGTTTTCCTATTTTTCGGCTCTTTTTAAGTAGTGCTCCATTTAATCCAAGGTAGGAAATGATGAACATTAATATAACGATAGGGAGAGCAGTTCCTATCGAAAAGAATGTCGGAAACAAGTAACCATAATTATATGAGAAAGATAAAGGGATTAACGTTCCGAAAAATAGAACGAACATAGTCGGACAGAAAGCTAAGGAAAAGAAGAATCCAAGTAAAAATGAGCCAACCTCATTTTGTTTTCGTATAAATTTGATCGAGAAGAAACTTCTTCCTTTTATAATACCTGCCAACATTAGCCCCATTAAAATTAATAAAGGTCCAATTATTTTTCGTAACCATGGGAAATACAAAGTTAATATTTGCTGAATCTCTTTTCCTAAAAACCATACTAATAGTCCAAGTGTCGTAAAAGCTATTATTTTTCCTAAAATGAATAACAATATATGTTTCCATGCATGTCCCTTTTGTAAAGATTGATTCCCATAAAGTGTAATAGCGCTAATGTTTCCTGTTAATTGGCAAGGAGCAAGGGTACCTACAATGCCTAATAAAAATGCAAATAAAAGAGGAATTGATTTCGTAGTATTCGCGACATCCATTAAAGGAGACATGAGTTGATAACTCCACTCGCTAATTGTTGAAAACACGTTATATTCACCTTTCTAATTAAATTGAAATGCTCCTTCTTTCGTAATCTGCTTCCAAGTTTTCCCCTCATCTGTAGAAAGGAACACATTTGCTTTCATTGTAGCAAATACTATTTCAGATGAATTTTGAGGATTTTGTGATATGTACATAATTGCATCTTTAGAATCTAAAGATGGAGTTTGTATGTTTGTTTCTTCATTTGTAGCAATTGATTTCTTCGTTATCATTTGCTTATTGATAGGGGCGTAAAAAACATCTTCATTACTTAATGTAACTGCTGTCGATTCAAGTGATGTAGTGAATAGTTCAAATGTATTTCCGTAATCTGTAGATAAGTAAACACCATCTTTAGCACTTACCGCGACTACACTAGATTGATCAGGATGTACGGAAAAGGAATGAATTGTACTTGAAAGACCTTTTAACTTACTATTTTTCCAATCTTGTCCGTTGTTCGTACTGAAATAAAAACCTTGTTGTAATTTAGAATTTGGACGCTCATTGTATAAATAAATTGCTTCCGTATTATATCCAACAGCAAGGTTGTGAAAATCAGATTCTCCATAAAACGCTAGCTTCTCGAGGGTATTACCGCCATCAGAACTTTTCATTAATCCTAAAGGATTTTTTAAATTTGCACCTGGTTCAGGATGGCCGCTGGCAAAGAATCCGTTCTTTGTTGCCTGAAACCCCATATAATCATGTAGCTCAGTCTTAGTTTCAAACCATTTTCCATTTTGATAAACTTTTATACCACTGTGAGTGGCAATAGAAACTCCGGGCATATTTCCTGCATAGCCAATTCCATGAATGTGCTCGATTTTTCCAGATGTAGTTTCCTTATAGAAGTTTTGCGGACTCGTATTTACTGTTTCTGTATGTTTTCGTTGAGATTGCACCGTGTCTTTCTTCACTGGTGCTGTTTCGGCGTTGCTAGAACATCCTGTAATGATGAATAAAGAAGTAATTGCTATCCCTGTTGCTACATAATATTTCAAAGTTGTAGCTCCTTTCCTATATATGAGATTTTAAGTATATGGAATAAATGTCAAGAAATTGTGGAGTGGTATGCATCATTTAGATTGGAATGGGCTCTAGTAATGAAAATTTTCCTTTTTATATGAGTACTATCAATTGACGAAAAATTATAACAATAATAAAATGAATTGTATTGGGTAATTAGATTTACAAGTATACATAGAACGCTAGGGGGATTATTATGAAATCAACATTTTTTGCTCAAAATAGAGAACGATTAGTAAACACATTACCAGATGAATCTATTACTATTTTATTTGCTGGACAAGCACCTCATATGTCAGCGGATGCACATTATAAATTTGTGCCGAATCGAAATTTTTACTATGTAACAGGAATCGAGGAACCAAATGTTATTTTCATGTTGAAG
The DNA here is from genome assembly GCF_016483705.1 of Bacillus cereus group sp. N6. NCBI lineage: Bacteria > Bacillati > Bacillota > Bacilli > Caryophanales > Bacillaceae > Bacillus > Bacillus cereus group sp. N6. The sequence continues at coordinate 51,254 of NZ_JAEHBI010000038.1, read as the reverse complement.
AAGTTTGGAAATAGTGTTGAAGAAACACTGTTCATTGAAAAATCGGATCCAGTCATGGAAAAATGGGTCGGTAAAACAGTTTCTAACAAAGAAGCAGAGAAAATTTCAGGTATAAAGAAAGTTGTATATTTAGATAGCTTTGAAAAGACAATGTCAAATATACTTTTTACAGAAAATGTGAAGCATCTATATTTAGATTTAGAGCGTCGTGAGTGGAATGGTACGGAGACAAAAACGCTTGCTTTTGCTAAACATGTAAGAGAACAGTATCCACACGTTTTAGTTGGTAATGTATATCCGAATATTTGTGAATTACGAGTGTTTAAAACAGAAGAAGAAATTGAAATCATAAAAGAAGCAATTGCTGTAACGAAAGAGGGTATTTACAACGTACTTAAGCATGCAAAAGCAGACATGATGGAGTATGAATTAGAAGCTCAGTTTGATTTCACATTGAAGTCATCTGGTATTAAGCATCATGCATTCAATACAATTTTGGCAAGTGGGAAAAATGCTACAGTTCTTCATTATGAAGACAATGATGCACAAATTCAAAATGGTGATTTAGTACTGCTAGATTTAGGCGCTCAAAAAGACTACTATAACGCTGATATTAGTTATACATTCCCGGCAAATGGAACATTCTCTAGTCGCCAAAAACAAATGTATAATATTGTATTAAAAGCATTGAAAGAAACAACGAAACTCATTAAGCCAGGAGTAAAGTTTGCTGCATTAAATGAGCATACAAAAAAGGTACTAGCAGAAGAGTGTAAAGAAATTGGTTTAATTCAAGAAGACGAAGAGTTATCAAAATACTATTATCATGGTGTTAGCCATTTCCTTGGTTTAGATACGCATGATGTAGGAACATATAAAGATAGAGTGTTAGAAGAAGGCATGGTTATAACAATTGAACCTGGTCTTTATATTGAAGAAGAAGCAATTGGAATTCGTATTGAAGATGACATTCTTGTAACGAAAGACGGACATGAAAACTTGTCAAAAGATATTATTAGAGAAGTTGAAGAGATTGAAGCGTTTATGAGAGAAAACAATGTAAATATAAAAAAAGATGAAGTTGTTACGAAATAACCATTAGAAGAGGCGCTCAATTTTGGGCGTCTTTTTATTTAGCTCATTGCATATCTCCATATTTTCTTGAAAATCATTTTTTATAATGATTTTGAAAAAGAAAAAGGAGGGGTTTCCATGAAGAGATTTGTGTTAACGGCAGTTACAGTCTCTGTCATATCTTTAATTGCTGCATGTTCTGCGACCACAAATACAACAAATGATCATAAAAATATGAACGATAAAAAAACACCACAGACTGAAACGGCTACAAAACCATTGAAAGTTGAAATAGGACCAGAAGTTACTTTAATAGCGAAAGAAGAAAAGCAAAAATTAAGTAACGGTGTTATTGTTCCAGTCTGGACATTTAATGGCTCATCTCCTGGTCCAGAAATTCGGGTGAAAAAAGGCGAAAAGGTGAAAGTGACATTAAAAAATGAACTATCTGCACCAGTATCTATTCATTGGCATGGGTATCCTGTCCCAAATAATATGGATGGAATTCCAGGTGTGACGCAAGATGCGATTGAATCTGGAAAAAGTTTCACCTATGAGTTTGAAGCGAACGTACCAGGAACGTATTGGTATCATTCACATCAAGATTCTGTAAATCAATTAGATAGAGGTTTGTATGGAGCGCTCATTGTAGAAGATACAAAGGAAAAATATGATAAAGATTACACAGTAATGTTAGATGAATGGGTAACAGATAAAGAAGAGATTAATAAACAGTTAAAAGAAATGACAAAAGGGCAAAAAGGTAATAAATCTAAGGATAATGAAAATACGAAAAAGAATGAAGATAAGAACGGCATGGATCATTCCGGTATGGACATGGGCAGTGATAAAAAAGACTCTAGTAATATGACAGGAATGGACCATGGAAATATGAAGATGGAAGGCCATGATATGAGTATGTATGACTTATTCACAATCAATGGTAAAAGCGGGGATTTAGTAGAACCATTAAAAGTGAATAAGGGGGATAAAGTCCGTCTTCGACTCGTTAATGCTGGTTATCTATCACATGATATACACGTTCACGGTCATGATATAAAAGTAATTGCGACAGATGGTCAACCAATAAACGATCCAAAAGTTATAAAGGATCAAGTAATTTCAATCGCACCTGGTGAACGTTATGATATTGAATTTACTGCTAATAATCCTGGGAAATGGTATGTTGAAGACCATTCAGCAAATAAAGGTGCAAAAGGAATGAAAGCTGTTATTGAATATGATGGCAGCAAAGAGATGAAAGATAAAGCAGATGAAAAAGAAAAATTATCGAAATTAGATATGACGAAATATGGTGCTAAAAAACTAGGTAGTTTCACGTTAAATCAGCAGTATACTGCCACATATAATATGGACTTGAATACGCAAATGAATGGAAATGAAATGGTATATACAATTAACGGAAAGGTATTTCCAGACATTGACCCGATTCCAGTAAAAAAGGGTGATTTAGTAAAAGTAAAATTGGTAAATCGTTCTAAAATGGACGATCATCCGATGCATTTACATGGTCACTTCTTCCAGGTGTTGAGTAAAGATGGAAAACCGATAGAAGGTTCTCCAATTGTGAAAGATACTTTGAACCTAAAACCAGGTGAAGAATATGAAGTAGCCTTTGTAGCAGATAATCCGGGTGATTGGATGTTCCACTGTCATGATTTACACCATGCTTCCGCCGGGATGGTAACAGAAGTGAAATATACAGATTATAAATCTGATTATGTTCCAAACCCAAACATTCCTAATAAGCCAGAATAAAATGAAGCAGTTATCCTATGGATAGCTGCTTATTCATTTTCGGTGCAAGTGTCAATGTATATGTTGATCATGCCCGGGTGAAGATGGGGGAGTATGATCTGGGAATGTCACGAATACGGCAACGATAATTGCTACACTAATTGAAAGTAATAACAAAAAACGCCTTTGGATAAAAGCAGAAAAGGTTTCTGATAAAAGTTGAATTATACATGACATAGTTATTGTTATCGTAAGTAAGAGACTAATGAACAGTATACTATGAGCTTGTTGAGCATTTAACATTTCTGTAATCATTGCTCCCATCATACTTGCCATTAATCCAGAGAACATTCCTTCTAAAGCAGTAAATAGGTGAAAACGTAGACCGACTAAAAAACCGATACAACCACTAATCAAAATAGCAAGCAATGTAGAATATAATAATTCTCCTTTAAAAAGAATACCTAAATAAAAACCTATACTTAAACCCATACTCATACTAAAAGACATAATAAATACCATATACTCCATTAGGGTACCGTTACGTTTAGAAATATATGATGTAATAAGAATCGAGATACAACAAAGTGTTAAGGCAGTCGATGTGTAAGCGAACATTATGATACCTCCCTGTCCTATCGTTCATTTCATCATATGTTCGTATGGAGATTACTTATGCTTATTTATATCTGCATATTATCTGCACAATTTAATAAATGTAAGTAAGTAGGTGCTTGATTTTTTGAGCATCTTTTTTATTTGTAAGCATGAGAAAGAAATTGTTATATAATGAGTTTCTATTGTGAAGCCATAAAGAATAAGCGTATAATATTATAGTTATCCCATTACTGGGAGTAACCCGCGAATGATAAATAAGATTGTTCTTTTATCATCGCCTCTAAACAGATAGACAATGAAAGTAACACTGGAATACAGATAGGGAGTTATAAAATGAAATTAATTATTGCCGAGAAACCAGATCAAGGTTTGGCTCTTGTTTCACAATTTAAATATCGCCGGAAAGATGGATATTTAGAAGTAGAAGCGAATGAGTTATTTCCAAATGGAGCGTACTGTACATGGGCAATTGGTCATTTGACGCAGTTATGTAATCCAGAACATTATCACGCTGAGTGGAAGAAATGGTCACTAAATACGTTACCGATGATTCCAGAGCGTTTTCAGTTTGAGGTAACAAAGTCAAAGTATAAGCAATTTAACGTTGTGAAACAGTTGTTACATAACCCTCAGGTAACAGAAATTATTCACGCGGGCGATGCTGGTCGCGAAGGGGAATTAATCGTACGAAACATTATAAATCTTTGTAACGTGCAAAAGCCGATGAAACGTCTTTGGATTTCATCTTTAACGAAACAAGCTATATATCAGGGATTTAAAAATTTATTAGATGAAGCAGATACAATCAATACGTACTATGAGGCGTATACAAGGTCATGTGCGGATTGGGTCGTTGGTATGAATGCGTCACGTGTCTTTAGTATTTTGCTAAAGAAAAAAGGAATGAACGATGTATTTTCAGCTGGTCGTGTACAAACACCGACACTCGCATTAATTGTAAAGCGTGAAAAAGAAATAGAAAACTTTAAGTCTGAGCCGTTTTGGGAAGTGTTCGCAACCTTTAATATAGAAGGAAAGAAGTATGAGGGGAAATGGGAGAAGGATAGTGAATCCCGCTTAAAAGACCCTGATATGGCAAATAAAATTGCAGCATTTTGCCAAGGTAAACCGGCTGTAGTAAAAGAAATGAAAACGGAGCGTAAAGAGTTTCAGCCCCCGTTTTTATTTAATTTATCAGCACTGCAAGCGACAGCTAATAAAGCTTTTAAATTTTCACCGAAAAAGACGCTTGATATAACACAAGCACTATATCAAAAAGGGATAGTTTCTTATCCGCGTTCGGATTCTAACTATGTTACACAAGGAGAAGCAGCGACGTTCCCTGATATTTTACAGAAGTTAAGTCAGTTTGATGAATATAAAGGTTTATTGCCAGCACCAATTGAATCGATTATGAATAATAAGCGTTATGTGAATGAAAAAAAAGTTACAGATCACTATGCAATTATACCGACAGAGCAAGTTACAAATCCAAGCAAACTATCAGGTGATGAAAAGAAAATTTACGATATGATCGTAAGAAGACTGATTGCGGCGCATTATGAAGTAGCAATCTTTGACTACACAACGATTACAACTCTTGTAGACGAACGTGCTGAATTCATTTCAAAAGGAAAACAGCAAATTCAAGAAGGTTGGCGTAAAGTTATTTTCCAAGACGATAAAGATGACGAAACAATTCTTCCAATTGTCGCAGAAGGTGAACAAGGAAAAGTTGTAAAGGTGAAAGTGAAAGAAGGAAAAACACAGCCGCCGAAGCGTTATACAGAAGGACAACTTATTACGTTAATGAAAACGGCCGGTAAGTATTTAGAAAATGAAGAGCTGGAGAAAGTATTAAAGAAAACAGAAGGTTTAGGTACTGAGGCAACGCGTGCAGGTATTATTACTATGCTGAAAGACCGTAAATATATAGATGTGCAGAAGAACCAAGTGTATGCAACCGATAAAGGGAAAGTATTAATTACCGCAATCGGTGATAAAATACTAGCTTCACCAGAAATGACAGCGAAATGGGAGCAACGCCTTGCGGAAATTGGTGAAGGCACAGCATCACCAGCTACATTTATGGAACAAACGAAAAAGCTATCAGCTAAAATTATTGAAGATGCAGTGGAAATGTCAGAGAAATGGGATTTTACTGGATTACATGTTGAATCGATTGAGCGAAAAGGATCGAAATTTACAACAGGTAAAAAGGTTGGTAGCTGTAAAAAATGTGATGGCGATGTGATCGATAAGTCAACGTTTTACGGTTGTTCTAATTACAACACGACACAATGTGACTTTACAATCTCAAAGAAAATATTAAGCAAAACAATTTCGCAAAAGAATATGACAAAACTTTTAAAAGGTGAAAAGACCGATTTAATAAAAGGCTTTAAAAAAGGCGAGAAAACATTTGATGCGATGTTAGAGTGGAAAGATAATAAGATTAATTTTGTGTTTGAGAATTAAGTGGTTTCAACAAATAAAAAAATATGATAATTAAACTGTATCCTATAGAATAGACACTTAAAAAAGTCTATTCTATAGGATGTTTTTTTGAATAAGTAGTACTATATATTTTTATTTAAAATAAAATATACAATAAAAAAATCTTTGTAATTGATAAATATTTATTGTAAAACAATAAATTGTGTATTAAAATCAATATCATAATAAATCAGTGAGGTGCTTTTTATAGAAAGTTAACAACGCTGTTTTTTATTAGAGGAGGTAAAACTATGAACAATCACAATTTGATTATTGAAAATATGGATAACCCTCATGAGTTGGAGAGAATGTATAGAAAAGACCCGAAAGCTTTTAAAAAGTCATTCTCACAAGTATGGGATGAAAACCCTGATTCTCAGCTTCTAGCTGCTTGGTATGAAAGATTGAGTTTCAAGGAGACGGCAAATAAAGAAAAAATATCGCTGTTTCAAAAAGGTTTCTTATTCATGGGCATGTTAGCTATTCTAGCTGGGCTAAGCACTAGAATCATTTTCCACTTTGTCGAGCAGGAAGCAATTGCTCCAATTAACTTGGCTTTTGGTGTAATTCCCTTTATTGCTGCTTATTTTATTTACAATAATACTCCGAAAAAAAGTATTATTTACTTACTTGCAGCGTTGTTCCTAATTGCCGGGTTGTATCTTAATATATTGCCATTAAATTATAAAGACAGCAGTATCCTTGCGTATTTACATCTTCCTATATTGTTATGGGTCTTATTGGGGCTTGCGTTTACGGGAAATGAATATTCAAAAGGTAGTACAAGATTAGCATATATTAAATTTAATTTAGAATACGGTCTTCTCTATGCGAGCATGGCAGTGAGCGGAATGATACTAGCATTATTCACCATGCGATTATTTAGCTTTGTTGACTTGGATATAGGAGAGTTCTATTTTAGTAATGTTGTTTTATTTGGAGCTGCCGCTCTCGCTGTAGTGGCTGCATACTTAGTATCATTGAATCTTAAACTTGCTAAAAATATTACACCATACATATCTAAAATTTTTAGTCCTCTCGTCCTGATCACATTGTTTATTTATCTTATAACGGTAATTTGGGTCGGGAAAAATCCATTCTTGGATCGTAATTTCCTAATGGCCTTTAACGGAATACTCCTTGGTGTATTGGCTGTTACTATATTTTCTATCGTTGAGAGTGATTCAGACGAGAAAAAGAGCATTTCAGATTATATAAATTTTTCCTTAATTGTTCTGGCACTTATTATTGACACTGTCGCATTGTCAGCCATCGTATTCAGACTTTCTTCTTACGGGATTACACCTAATAGACTTGCTGTTTTAGGTGTAAACATACTGATCTGGGCAAATCTCATTTGGATTATGTTTTCCTATATGCGTTTTCTACAAAACAAATCAGGACCAACAGCTATCCAAGATGCTGTTACGAAGTATTTGCCAATCTACGGACTTTGGGCAGCTTTCGTTATATTTACTTTTCCTATAATGTTTAATTAGAAGGGTTTTGTTAATGTAACGACAAGCTAATTGTCTATAACGTATAAAATCCTTAGAGCTGATAATTATCATTACTTCTATAATTTCTCGACAATAAAAAAACGTCCTAAAGTAGGACGTTTTTTTATGTATATTGCTGTTTTTTCTTAATAAGTAACAACACTTGTGAAACACAGGCAAGTACTGGCAGTTCAATCAACGGTCCAATAACAAGTGCAAGTGCGATAAGGGGCTCGTCTGGAAAAGCTGTTACAGCGATAGCGAGTGCAACAGGTGAATTTCTTGCTAATGTTGTTAAGCTTAGACTTACTGTATCTTTATAAGATAAACGCATCATGCGACCGATAAATTGTCCTAGTACAAAATTAATGATGAAGAACAATAGAACAGGAATGAGTAATAGTAAAACGACGTTCATATTTTGTAGTAAATATTTACCTTGTGATGCAAACATCGCTACGATTGCTAAACTTAAAAATACAATTTGCGCAGGGCTGAAAAACGGAATGAGTTTATTCTCGAGTGTTTCAGTTTTTTTCAGTTTATTCATAATGAACTTTGTAGCGTGTGCAAGTACAAATGGTAAGACGATTACGATAACAATACTTTCTACTAAAACAGAAACCGCTACAGTCTTCATGACACCAGCAAATAAAAATAAATAAATGGGAAGGAGCAGTACTTGCAATATTAAATTTACAGGCAAAATTGAAGTAGAAAGTGCTACATTTCCTTTTGCTATTTCAGTAAAGATTAAGTACCAATCTGTGCAAGGGGTAACCATTAACATAATAAATCCAACCCAAAGTGCTGGATGATCAGAAAGAAATAGTGCTCCTAACCCCCAAGCGAGTAAAGGTGTCCATACAAAATTAATAGTAAGGCTCGTTCCTGCAAATTTTAAATTGCGGAACCCATTTTTTATTTCTGTCAATGGGATGCTGAGGAATAATCCATACAGCATGAAAAATAAGAAGGGGACAATAAATTGTTCTGCATACATATATATCAAATTAAATTGTCCGAGTACGATGCCGCATGTAACAGCAAAAAGAATAATAAAAGTTTGAATCTTTTCTAAAGTGCTCATGAGTAAATCCTTTCTGAATATGAATTGCCCTCTCTACATTCATTATACAAATAATAAAGTTACAATGGGTGTATGAATTGTATTTATTATTTTTAATTCGAGATATTATTTTTTATTTAAAGTTACTCGACTAAAGTAAGTGATTATATTACAATTACTTACATAAGGTAATTAAATAACAAAAAGTATTAATTGTTTTACTTAAGGTATCAATTGGAACTTTTTATCCCGCATTAATGGGCAGTAAGACCCCCACCTCAGAATTCAGCGAAAGCAAAGAAGTTAGGCGGAGATCAACTGCCCATAAAAGCCCGATTGGTTCAACTAATAATCAGTGGGGGATGAAGAACTCCCCCACTGATTAAAGTTTCACTTTATTAGAATAAGAATTTTTATGATGATGAATAATGAATATGATAAGAAAGTTTAGGTGAAGAAAATGGGATTATTTAGCTCATTATTTGGTAAAAAAGAAGAAAATAACAATGTAGAGGAGAATAAAACAATGTCAAAAGTATTATTTGTAAAAGCAAACGATCGTCCAGCGGAGCAAGCAGTTAGTTCAAGAATGTATGAAACATTTGTAAGTGCTTATAAAGAAGCGAACCCAAATACAGAAATTACGGAGTTAGATTTATTTGCATTAGATCTTCCGTATTATGGAAATGTCGCTATTTCAGGTGGATATAAACGTAGCCAAGGAATGGAATTAACAGCAGAAGAAGAGAAGGCTGTAGCAACAGTAGATCAATATTTAAATCAGTTTTTAGAAGCTGATAAAGTTGTATTTGCGTTCCCACTATGGAACTTCACGGTACCAGCGCCATTAATCACATATATTTCATACTTATCTCAAGCTGGAAAAACATTTAAATATACAGCAAATGGCCCAGTAGGTTTAGCTGGCGATAAGAAAGTCGTTGTATTAGGTGCGCGTGGTTCAGATTACTCTTCAGAACAAATGGCTCCTATGGAAATGGCAGTTAATTATGTAACGAATGTGCTTGGGTTCTGGGGAATTACAAATCCAGAGACTGTTGTAATTGAAGGGCACAATCAATATCCAGATCGTTCACAACAAATTGTTGAAGAAGGTTTAGAGACCGTTAAAAAAGTAGCGGCGAAATTTTAATTGATAGTAAATGTAAAAAACCAACATGGATGACCATGTTGGTTTTTTAGTCTATTTCTATGTTAAAAAATGTATATTTATAAAATAAAAGAAAAGTTTGAAAATAGTATTGCAAAATATTATATTTCAAACTATAATGAGGTCAAGAATAGTTGATACTTAAGTTAAATATTCAGAAAATTCAATTAGTTAAAAATGGAAATGAGATAAAAGGATTGGAATGGAGGTTATATTATGACGAACAAAGTACCGTTTTCGTTCATAGTAGTTATTGGATTAATGTTATTCGCACTATTTTTTGGAGCAGGAAATTTAATATTCCCGGCAATGCTTGGTCAATCGGCAGGAGAGAATGTATGGATTGCTAACGCTGGATTTTTAGTAACAGGTGTAGGTTTACCGTTGCTAGGAGTATTAGCATTTGGTATTTCAGGTAAAGAGGATTTACAATCGTTAGCAAGCCGGGTGCATCCAGTATTCGGAATTGTATTTACGACAATTTTATACTTAGCAATTGGTCCGTTATTCGCTATTCCTAGAACAGGCAGTGTTTCTTATGAAATTGGTATTAAGCCGTTTGTAACAGAAGGTTTCAGTTCTACAGCACTTATTCTTTTTACAATTGTATTCTTTAGCATTACTTGTTTTTTTTCGCTAAATCCCGCGAAAATTGTCGATATTGTAGGGAAAATCTTAACGCCAATTAAATTAACGTTCATTGGAATTTTAGTAGTATTTGCTTTTATTCATCCAATGGGAGAAATGCAAGCACCTGCAGAGGCGTATACATCACATGCGTTCTTTAAAGGATTCCAAGAAGGTTACTTAACAATGGATACGTTAGCATCATTCGTATTTGGTATTATCATCATAAATGCGATTAAAGAAAAGGGCGCAAAAACAAAAAAAGATATTATGATTGTTTGTGCAAAAGCAACGTTGATTGCTGCATCTATTTTAGCAATGATCTACTCAGCACTTTCATTTATGGGAGCTTCAAGTGTTGCAAAACTTGGTCATTTAGATAACGGTGGTGCAGTATTAGCAAAAGTTTCAAATTATTATTTCGGGTCATACGGTGGAATTATATTAGGAATTATGGTTATAGCAGCATGTTTAACTACTAGTGTTGGACTAGTCTCAGCTTGTTCTTCATTCTTCCATAAGCTATTCCCGAACATTTCATATAAAAAGATTGCAATTGTATTATCAGTGTTCAGTGCAGTTGTTGCGAATGTAGGTTTAACACAATTAATCGCAATTTCTGTTCCAGTATTAATCGCAATTTATCCATTAGCAATCGTATTAATTTTCCTAACACTCCTTCATCCATTATTTAAAGGACGAGCAGAAGTGTATCAAGGTAGCTTATTAATAACATTTATTGTAAGTATGTTTGATGGATTAAATGCAGCTGGTATGAAATTAGCAGTAGTGAACGATATTCTTACTAAGTTACTTCCAATGCATGAAGTTGGATTAGGTTGGATTTTACCAGCACTTATTGGCGGACTGATCGGATACGGCATTAGCATTGTGAAAGTAAAAAATGAAGTTCAACCAACAGCTAGTGAGAATAAGAAAATAGGTTAAATAAAAAAGTTATAGAACTTGTTTCTATAACTTTTTTTGTTACTATTAATAATGAAAGAAAATAAAGTAGTAGGGGAAATATAATGAAAAAAACAATTGATCATATCGGCATCGCAGTTCGAGATATAGAAAGTACGATACGTTTTTATGAAAAGGTGTTGTTAGGAACTTTAATAGATCGTTACGTAAGTGAAGCTCCTGGTGTGGAAAGCGAAGTAGCCATTCTTGAAGTGGATGGAGATAGAATTGAATTACTTGCGCCTACGAATAATACGACATCTCCAATTGCACGATTTATAAAACAAAAAGGTAAAGGTGTTCATCACGTTGCGTATCGTGTCGATGATTTAGATGTAGCTTTAGAAGAGTTAAAAGAACAAGGTATTCGAACGTTAGAGCATACACTTCGAATTAATAAGCACGGTAGAAGATTAATATATCTTAACCCAGCGGATACAGAGGGAACAATCATTGAGTATTGTGATTATCCAGAAGAGAAGTAAAGAAATTTTATGATGGAAGAAGGGTATTGCGTAATAACGTAATACCTTTTTTATTTATGTATTTCACACTTTTTTCACAAATGATTCACGATAACTTTTCTTCTTTAGGAACTTACATAAATATATTTTATGATATAATAACAATCTGCTTTAAAAATGTAAGTTGTATCCATGAAGGTAGTTACTATTGTATTGGAAGTTAAGAGGTGAGATAGAAATAAAAAGTTACACTGTATAGAAATTTTTATTTAATCAGGTTAATATTTCGTCGGAGAAGGAAACTTGGGAAGTCTAAGGAATGAAAAGATAGTGATGAGGAAGAAGTGAAATGATTGTGAAAGTAATGAGAAGGTTAGGGGCATGGCTATTAATTGCGTGTGTACTTATCATATTGATACCCAAAAGTGCATCTGCTCATGCGTACGTTGTGAAATCAAACCCTGCTGAAAATGAAACGTTGAAGAAAGCACCATCTGTAGTGAAAATTGAATTTGATGAGGATATACAAGTTTCGCATTTTAATACATTGTTTGTAAGAGATACCTCAGGTACAAGAGTAGATTTAAAAGATGCTCATATCGATAAGAAAAACAAAAAAATATTAGAAGTAGGCTTAAAAGAAAACTTGAAAAACGGACTCTACTCTATTCAGTGGAAAGTGATTTCTGCTGACGGGCATCCTATTCAAGGAGTTATTCCGTTCCGAATTGGGTCAGAGGAAGCGGGAGCAGACGATATACAAGTAGAAGAGATGGGGTATGTCCCGAAAATAGATATGATTATGGAACGTGGAGTTTTATATACAAGTTTCTCACTATTTATAGGAGTGCTATTCTTTAATCTTATTATGTATAAAGGGAATGCAACCTCGGTTCGATCAAGAAGTAAGAACATAATATGGATCTCATTATTGGGTATATTGATTAGCTTATTATTCAATCTACCATTGCAAGCGAAAATAAATGCTGATGTTTCATGGTTAGAAGCATTCGATCCATTACTATTAAAAGAAACATTACAGCTTTCTGTTTTTGGATATGTATGGATTACTCAAATGGTTCTTATTAGTTCGCTTATAATTGTTACTTATTTTGCGATGAAGTGTGAGAAGTTGTCGTCGTTTAAAGTATGGAGCATTCCAATACTATTGTTTATCGGGATACTTGTTATGAAAGCCTTTAATAGTCATGCATTTGGTTTAAAGTTTAAAGAGATTGCGGTCGTTATGGACTTTCTACATTTATTTGCAGCTTCATTATGGATTGGCGGTCTATCAACCATTATTCTTCTTTTACGTAAAGAGGATGACAAGTGGAGTATGTATTGGGATATGATTAAGCGTTTTTCGCCGTGGGCAACAGGTGCTGTCATCGTGATTTTAATAACAGGTCTTTTTAACAGTACATTCTTTATACCAACAATCCACTCGTTATTTGATACGAAGTATGGATTAGCTTTATTAGCGAAGATACTATTATTCATTTTCATGGGGATATTAGGAATTGTTCATTATGTGAAAGGAAAAATGAGAGCACAGCAAGGGTTAGGCGCTACGGTGAAAGTAGAGTTTATCGTTGGAATAATCATTTTCGTAATCGTAGCTTTTATGACAAACGTACAAACACCGCCGATGCCACCTACTGGACCTTTTACAGAGAGTAAACAATTAGATAATGGATATGAACTTACTTTACATGTAAGTCCTAATAAAGTAGGACAAAATACATTCCATATTACTTTAAAGGATGAGAACGGACAACCTGTTACTGATATGGAGCAAATTATTTTAACTACACAATCATTGGATATGAACATGGGAAAAGGTTCATTTAAAGTTTCGGCCGTGTCACCAGGAGAATATGAAGCGGAAGGTATGTATATTAATATGACAGGAAACTGGAATATAAAAGTGCATGGATTAACAAAATCTCTTGATAGCTTTGATACGGATTATAAATTTATTGTAGGCGGCAGATAAAGAGAAGGTATAGATAAAAAGGAGCTAATAGAAAATGAAACGTATAAAAAAATTTGGCACAACAATGATCGCAACAATAATTGCAATGGGGATTTTTTCGTTACCTGTTAGTGCGCACGTCACTGTGAAACCAGAAGCTTCGGACGTTAATTCTTGGGAGACTTACACGATAAAAGTACCAGTTGAGAAGAATGTAGCAACGACAAAAGTTACATTGAAAATACCGTCTGGAGTAAAGTTCCAACAGTATGAACCAGTGCCAGGATGGAAAGTGGAAGAGCAGAAAGATAATGCTGGAAAAGTTAAAACTGTAGTATGGGAAGCAACAGGAGAGGGGATTTTACCCGGTCAGTTCCAGCGATTTACTTTCGTCGCTAAAAATCCGGATAAAGAACAAAAAATAGCTTGGGATGCATATCAACAATATAAAGACGGAGAAATTGTTGAATGGACAGGCGATGAAAAAGCTGAAAAACCACATTCACTTACTACAATTGCAAAAGGTACGTCATTAACAGGGGAACATGGTGAAGTGTCTAATGTAGAAAAGAATGAAGGTACTAGTAATATGCAATTGATAGCAATTGCCCTATCTATTTTGGCGATTGTATCTTCGGTAGTTGCGTGTGTTTTTGTAGTACGTCGTAAAAGGTAAGTAAGGGTGAAAAAGAGCCTACAAACAGCAGGCTCTTTTTCATTTTTATTTCACTTCAACCTGCTGCCTTACAGCAAGTGTTTTCGGCTTTATATTTACGAAACAAATACTCACAACAATAAATAATAGTCCGATGAATAAGCTAATAGTAATGGCCTCATGTAAAAAAATTGAACTTACAATAATAGCGATTAGTGGAATGAGGAATGTATAAGCCCCAACTTTACTTGCTTCACCGGCTCCAACAAGAGTGAAGTATGCAAGCCATCCCATTGCAATTACAAAGAATGAAATAAAGAGTAGAACACTAACAAACGGTATACTCCAAGCAATACTAGACCAGCTTTCAAACTCTGATCCAAATCCAATTAAGCAAAGCCCGCCAATAATAAGCTGCAGTGTTACCATCCAAATGGAATTAACGCGGTGCCCAGTCTTCTTAATAAATACTGTTCCAAGTGCCCAGCCAATCGCGCATCCTATCGCGAGAAGGATTCCTATAATAGAAATATGTCCAGTTAAACTACTAGAGCTAATGACACCTACGCCAATAAATCCAAGAACAAGCCCGAAAATTTTTAAGCCGTACATAGATTCTTCAAGCCAAATCCATGAGAAAATGCCGAGTAAAACAGGTTGTAGAAATACAATGGCGGAAAATAACCCAGCGGGCATATATTGAAGGCCTACAGTTTGTAATCCGTAAAATATAATGATGTTAAGTAAAGAAGAAATAACGTATAAATGCCAAGTTTCTTTTAAGTGTAACTCTTTGTATTTCGGTAATGCGAAAAGAAGTAAAATGAATCCTCCAATTAAAGTTCGAACGCCTGCAAATAAAACGGGTGGTGTATAATGCAGGGCAAACTTAGATAAAGGCCAATTGATTCCCCACATGAAAACGAGAAAGGTAAGGATTATGGCCGTCTTAGTTCGAGAAAGCTGTGTCACGGTAAGACCTCCTTGTTGTTATTCATTTCACTATGATATGATATCGACTGTAATAAATAAAATGAATCTTTTTTATAAGGAGTATAAGTGATTAGTTATGACCATTACACAACTGCAAGTATTAATAAAAACTGTTGAGTTAGGTAGTTTTACGAAGGCTGCTCGGGTGTTAAATATGACGCAGCCAGCTGTAAGTCATGCGATTTCAAGTATTGAGTCAGAGTTAGGAGTTACGATTCTTATACGTGATAAACGAAAAGGGCTAATCGTTACGGATGTAGGAAACAGAATTCTTGTGCATATTAGAGAGATTTTGAACGGTGTAGAGAAGATTGAACAAGAAGTTGCGATGGAGAAAGGACACGAAGTTGGGACGATTCGAATTGGGAGTTTTCCGAGTGCTTCTGCACATTTCTTACCCAAAATGATAAACCTTTTTAAGGAGAAGTATCCGAACTTAGAAGTCGTTCTTTGTGAAGGAACGATTAAAGAAGTTGAAGATTGGTTAGTATCGAGGGTTGTTGATATAGGAATTGTCATTTTGCCTAATAAAGAGATGGAGATTGTCCCATTAACGAAGGGGAAAATGGTTGCTATCTTAAGAGATGATCATCCTCTTTTTAAGAAGGACTCTATTGCAATTAGCGATTTAGAGAATGAACCGATCATATTATGTAAGGGTGGATACGAACCACCCATTATTGATATGTTTAAACAAGCCAACGTACCACTTCGGGCTGAGTATGTAATATCGACCGTTACTACAGCTTTAAATATGATTCAAGAAGGGTTAGGTATTGCAATATTAGCCGAATTATCTTTAACGAATTTACCACAGAATGTGCAAACGAGAGAATTGGAACCACAAGTATGGAGAGAAATTGCTTTAGCTGTTCCTTCATTAAAGGATTCCTCAATCGCTGTGCAGCTATTTATTGAAGAATTTCAAGCGCTATTTGCAGAATAAAAAGAGGTGTCTCATATATCATAATGGGACACTTTTTAATTTGCTTATAAAAAATCTATGAAAAGGATTGACTTATCTTTTTGTTGTAACTATAATGATTACATCGAGGTGGTGATCACGATGAAAATTAGTAGCCGCTTTTCTATAGCTGTTCATATTTTATCTATTTTGAAAAACAATCCATCTTCACTTTGTACTTCAGACTATATAGCTGAAAGTGTAAACACAAATCCAGTAGTCATTCGTAAAATGATGTCGTACTTGAAACAAGCTGGTTTTGTATATGTAAATCGCGGTCCAGGTGGTGCGGGATTATTAAAGGATTTACACGAAATCACATTGTTAGATGTATACCATGCAGTAAATGTAGTCGAAGAAGACAAACTATTTCATATTCACGAGCAACCAAATCCAGATTGTCCAATTGGAGCAAATATTCAAGGGGTGTTAGAAGTTATATTAATACAAGCGCAATCCGCGATGGAAGAAATTTTGAGAAATATTACGATGGGGCATTTGTTTGAAACTTTGCAAGAAAAAATGAATGCTTAAATCATATTTATATTTTTTTATTATTAATGTAACTGATTTGATTACAACTATAAAGGTAAGGTGTAAAAGTATGACTGTAAAAATGAAAGTATACTCAGATTTTATATGTCCATTTTGTTTTTTAGCAAAAGGTCCATTAGATGAAGTAGCGAAAGAGAAAGATGTAGAAATTGAATGGATGCCATTTGAATTACGTCCAAGTCCATATTCAAAAATAGATCCATGGAATGAGCCAGAAAAATTAGGCTCATGGGATGCTTTTATTCTTCCAACTGCGAAGAAGTTAGGAATCGATATGCGTTTGCCGCGTGTTTCACCGCATCCATATACACATTTAGCTTTCGAAGGATGTCAATTTGCGAAAGAACGTGGACTAGGAAATGAGTATCATCACCGCGTATTCACCGCATTTTTCCAAGAAGAGCAAAACATTGAAGATATTAATGTTTTAACAAAATTAGCGGTAGAAGTAGGTCTTCCTGAAGCTGAATTTAAAGATGCTTTAGTAACTCGTAAATATAAAGAAAAGCATCAAGAAGCAATTCAGCATGCATATGATGAAGCAAATATTATGGCTGTTCCAACTGTCATGATTGGAGATGAAGTCATTCAAGGGCTTGCTAGTAAAGAAACGCTACAAAGAGTCATCGATAAAGAAATTGAAAAGGATAAAACAAATTCATTTGAAGGTATGCAATGTAATACAGATGGATATTGCTAATTCGCTTGTTATGAAATAACAAAATAAATTATAAAACAAATATTTGGAGGAATTAACATGTCAGCAACTACAACAAATTTAAAAGAAGCAATCGTGAACCGTCGTTCTATTCGTAAAGTAACAAAAAACGATGCAATTACGAAAGAAAGAATTGAAGAAGTTTTACAAACAGCTTTACACGCACCAACATCTTTCAATATGCAAAGTGGTCGTATGGTTGTATTAATGGATGGAGAACATGAAAAGTTTTGGGATATTGTTAAAGAAACACTAAGAGCCCGCGTACCAGCAGAAAACTTTGAAGCGACTGTAGAAAGATTAAAAGGTTTCCATACAGGTGTTGGGACTGTGTTATTCTTTGAAGATCAAGCAACAGTAGAAAAAATGCAAGAAAATGCACCATTATATAAAGATCAGTTCCCATTCTGGTCTCATCAAGGAAATGCAATGTTACAGCATACTGTATGGATGTTATTATCGGCTGAAGGAATTGGTGCATCCCTGCAACACTACAATCCAATCGTAGATGCTGAAGTGAAAGAAACTTGGAACATTCCAGCGGAGTGGAGCTTAGTAGGACAAATGCCATTTGGTGAGCCAAATGAACAACCAGGAGAAAGAACTTTCTTACCTACTGAAGATGTAGTGAAATTTTATTAAGAAATTTAATATATAAAAAGTTAAATAAAAGGAGAGTACGTATTAGTCATATATGTACTCTCCTTTCGTATGCAATGTTAAACTCTTACTGCAAGAACGATTTCCTTCATATGAATCGAAGTTTTTCCTTACAATTAAAAATCTGTTATGTTTATTGTTTTGTAATGACAGTAAACATCCCCGTCATGTTTGGTGAGTAATCCTTAAAATCAAATTTTTCATAGAACGATTCTTTACCTTCTGATGCAAATAAACCGACAAACGCCTTATCAGGGACATTCTCATGTAAGTATGCAACTAAACGATGCATGATTTCTTTCCCGATACCATGTTTCTGATAATCCGGATGAACTACTATATCTTGAATATAGAAATAGATAGATCCGTCACCAACAATTCGCCCCATGCCAATTATTTGTTCATTATCTTTCACTGTGATGCAGTGAATAGAATTCTTCAGTGAAGTATCTGCTACATCAAAATTCATATAATCAGTCCATCCAACAGAATCACACAAATATTTGTACTCTTCTAATGTTGGAATGTTATGTTCAAACTCATATGTTTTCAAAATGTACCCTCCAAGCCCTTAAATTTAACAAGTATATACATTCGACATTTTTTTATCTTTTCCTCTTATGTAACTGAATTCCCTTTAGCTATTGAATTTCGTCCAGTTTCCGTATTTGTATTTGTGTTAATTAATAAGAGTTTAGGGGAAAAATATAAGAAATAATCGAAAGGGAAGTGGGAAAATGAATGATGAGAAAAAGTATACAGTGGTAGGTACTGATGTTGAAGAAGTAAAACGTTTAAATGAAAATTCGGGATTATCATATAATCAAGTGAAAGAATTATTAGCGAAGCAAATGCAAAAAAAGAAGTAATGAAATTGAAATCCTTTATTTTTTCATTTAGCATTCTAATTAGAGAGAGTTATGAGGATAACTCTCTTTTTCAATACAATGGAGCAACTTTTAGAGCGGAGGAAACAGCATGAAAAAGTGGATAAAGATAACGCTGTCAATTGCTGGGAGTATCGTCCTATTGACATGTGCCGGAGGATATTACGTGTATAAAAATTATTTTCCAAAGGAACCTGAGCGTATCGTATATGATAAAGATAGAGTGTTAAAACCGATACATAATCAGTTGAAAGGGATTAACATAGATAATGTGAAGATAAAAGAAAAAGAGGTTGTAAATGCGACTGTGAACGAGCTTCAAAAAATGATTGATGATGGAAAATTATCATATGAAGAGTTAACGAGTATTTATCTTTTTAGAATACAAGAACATGACCAAAATGGAATATCATTAAATGCTGTTACAGAGATTAATCCAAATGCAATGGAAGAAGCGCGAAAGTTAGATAAAGAAAGGTCTTCAAATAAGAAATCGAACTTATACGGCATGCCGGTTATCGTAAAAGATAATGTACAAACAGAAAAGGTGATGCCGACAAGTGCGGGCACGTATGTGTTAAAAGATTGGATTGCAGATGAAGATGCGACAATCGTGAAGAAGTTGAAAGAAGAAGGTGCTTTTGTTTTAGGAAAAGCGAATATGTCTGAATGGGCAAATTATTTATCCTTTACAATGCCTAGCGGATATAGCGGGAAAAAAGGACAAAATTTGAATCCGTACGGTCCGATTACGTTTGATACATCAGGATCAAGCTCTGGATCTGCTACAGTAGTTGCGGCAGATTTTGCGCCGCTTGCAATCGGGACAGAAACGACTGGATCAATTGTAGCACCAGCGACGCAGCAATCAGTAGTTGGATTACGTCCAACACTAGGTATGGTGAGTAGATCAGGCATTATTCCGTTAGCTGAAACGCTTGATACAGCAGGGCCGATGGCAAGAACGGTAAAGGATGCGGCAACGTTATTTAACATAATGGTAAGTTATGATGAAAAAGATACTATGACAGAAAAAATGAAAGAAAAAGAAAGAATTGATTATACGAAGGATTTATCAATAGATGGATTGAAAGGGAAAAAAATAGGGGTTCTTTTTTCAATAGATCAACAAGATGAGAATAGAAAGAAAGTAGCAGAAAAGATTAGAAAAGACCTTCAAGATGCAGGTGCGATATTGACTGATGATATTCAGTTAAACAGCGAGGGTGTAGATAATCTGCAAACATTAGAATATGAATTCAAACATAATGTTAACGATTATTTTTCACAGCAAAAAAATGTACCGGTAAAATCGTTAGAAGAGATTATAGCGTTTAATAAAAAGGATAGTAATAGACGAATAAAATATGGACAAACATTAATTGAGGCGTCTGAAAAATCTGTTATAACGAAAGATGAGTTTGAAAAAGTAGTGCAAACGAGTCAAGAAAATGCAAGAAAAGAGCTAGATAGATATTTAGTAGAAAAAGGTTTGGATGCTTTAGTTATGATTAACAACGATGAAGTTCTTCTATCAGCTGTAGCTGGCTATCCAGAATTAGCGGTGCCAGCAGGATATGATAACAATGGAGAGCCAGTAGGTGCAGTGTTTGTCGGGAAGCAATTCAGTGAGAAGGAACTATTCAATATTTGTTATGCGTATGAACAGCAGTCTAAAAATAGAAAATCACCTAAATTGTAAAAGGGTAAACGAAAAAAAGAGCTCCATTGAAGTAAGTAGGTGGCTAATGTAAATAGAATCTAACAATATAAAAAGAAAAAAAGGATTCTTTCTAATTAGTAAGAAAGATTGTCTATAGAAGTTCATAAAATGTAATATATTCAATTTCCATCCACTGAAGGGGGAGGTTAAATCTTAATGAATGAAGTGAAAAATTTCTTTCGAAGTAGAGGGTTTCAACGGTTTCTCGTTTTAATAATAGTAGCGTTAGTATTATATGGATTAAAAAGTATGATCAATTTAATATTAATTACGTTTATACTGACATTTTTAATGGATCGTTTTCAACGTTTTATTTCAAAGAAATTGAAAGTGAACCGGAAAATTGTTATCGCCTGTTTGTATATCATATTAGTTTCCTTTATTGGCACGACATTATATAAATATTTACCTGTGTTAACGATACAAATTTCACAATTGATTTATCAATTTAAATTGTTTTTTCAAAACCCACCTGATAATGAAATCATTAAATATGCACTTTCGACAATTAACGGAATGGAAGTATCAAAATATATAGAACAAGGTGTAGAAGTCATATATCAATCGATTGCAAATATAGGAAAAGTCAGTTTGCAAATATTACTCTCACTTATTTTAAGTTTATTTTTCTTGTTAGAAAAAGAACGCATAATATCATTTACTTCGAAATTTAAAGATAGTAGTCTGAAGGTTTTTTATGAGGAGATTGCATATTTTGGTGAAAGGTTTGCAAGATCGTTCGGTAAAGTAATTGAAGCGCAGTTTTTAATTGCAGTTGTAAATTGTATTCTTACTGTCATTGCATTAATTGTTTTAGGATTTCCGCAGCTTCTCGTATTAGCTGTCATGATTTTCTTACTTGGATTAATCCCTGTTGCCGGGGTAATCATTTCCTTGTTTCCACTTTGTATTATTGCATATAACGTAGGCGGAGTTATGTACGTTGTATACATACTTGTGTTCATTACAGTAATCCATGCTCTTGAAAGTTATTTTTTAAATCCGAAGTTTATGTCTGCGAAAACGAATTTACCAATCTTTTATACATTTATGATTCTCATCTTTTCAGAACATTTCCTCGGAATCTGGGGGCTTATTATCGGGATACCAATCTTCATCTTTTTCTTAGATGTACTTGATGTAAATAATGAGGAAGCGATTAAAAAATAGAAAATAAACAAAAAAGCAATCCAAAATAAATTGGATTGCTTTTTATTATGCATATTAAAGAACTGGAGCCATTGTTTCTTTCAGCACTTGAACAGAGTGATCGAATTTTAATTCTTCTTCTTCGCTTAATTCTACTTCTAAAATTTCACGAACACCGCCGCGATTTAAAACAGCAGGTACGCCGATATAAACATCTTTTTGACCGTATTGGCCTTCTAAGTAAGCTGATACTGTTAATACGCTATTTTCGTCGTTTAAAATCGCCTTTGTAACACGTAGAAGTGACATACCAATACCATAGTAAGTTGCACCTTTTCGCTCGATAATATGGTAAGCTGCATCACGAACGTTTATGAAGATTTTGTCTAAATCTTCTTGCGTGTATGTGTTGTCTTTATCAAGAAGCGTTTGTAGTTTTTGAATACCGACTGATACGTGACTCCAAACAGGAAGTTCCGTATCACCATGTTCACCGATAATATAAGCATGAATGTTGTGTGGACCAATATCGAAATACTCACCTAACATATAGCGGAAACGAGCAGAATCAAGAGTTGTACCAGAACCGATTACGCGTTCTTTTGGTAAACCAGATTCTTTCCAAGTTACGTAAGTTAAAATATCGACAGGGTTAGTTGCGATTAAGAAAATACCATCAAATCCGCTATCCATAATGCTACGAACGATTTGTTTGAAGATTTTCGCGTTTTTCTCAACTAAATCTAAACGTGTTTCGCCTGGTTTTTGTGGTAATCCAGCCGTAATGACTACAAGATCAGCATCTTTACAATCTTCGTAGCTGCCTTTCCATACTCTAGTTGGAGCTGGAGCAAATGGAACTGCATGACTTAAATCCATGGCTTCTCCTTCAGCTTTTGCCTCGTTTACATCAACTAAAACAAATTCTTCAGCTACAGCTTGGTTAATCATGCAGTAAGCATAACTACATCCAACTGCTCCTGTTCCTACTAATACAACACGGTTAATCCCTTTTTTCATTTCAAAATTCCTCGCAATTTCATTGATTTTATTATGTAAGATAATACGTCTTACTTCTATAGAGTCATATCTAGTTTATTACATTTTATAAAAGATATTCAAGTATTTGAAAATGTATCCTTGCAATTTCTTGCATGAAACATAGGAAGTAAGTTAAAGGAATATAATGCAATAAAATCCTTTATCAAAGGGGAAAAGGGTATGATGCAGCCATTAACGATGGGAAAAATGCTTCATATTATTAATGTGGGGCTCGTTAAAACGAAGAATCCAAAGCAAATTATTATTGCTGGTGCAGGGATTTCAGGATTAGTTGCAGCATCGTTATTGAAAGAAGCAGGGCATAACATAACAATTTTAGAAGCAAATAATCGAATAGGCGGAAGAATATATACGATTCGTGAACCATTTAGCTCTGGTTTATATTTTAATGCAGGGGCGATGCGAATTCCTGGAACACACGAGTTAACTTTAGCTTATATTCATAAATTTAAATTACCGTTAAATCTGTTTATAAATAAAACCGCTTCAGATATTATTTATACGAATAATATTAAAACGAGATTGAGCATATTCGAAAAAAATCCAAGTATACTTGGATATCCTGTTTTAGAGAACGAAAAAGGGAAAACGGCAGAAGAGTTAATGTTAGTAGTATTAGAACCCATACTAAATTTTATAAAAAAAGATCCTAATAAAAACTGGATTATCGTTGAAAAAAAGTATAAAACATATTCGCTCGGCTCATTTTTAACTGAATATTATTCAGACGGTGCAATAGATATGATTGGGGTACTTCTTGATATGGAAGCTTATATGGGAATGTCTTTAATTGAAGTATTACGGGAAATGATTTTTTTTACTTCAACGACGAAATATTATGAGATAACGGGTGGAATGGATGTATTACCCAATTCATTTTTGCCACAGCTAAAGGATAATATTTTTATGTCATATAAAGTAGAGAAAATTATACAAGAAGATAATAAAGTAATGTTACAAGGAAATCGTGAGCAAACGTTAGAGCGATTTACTATAACAAGTGATATTGCTATTATCACAATTCCATTTTCAGCGTTACGATTTGTAGAAGTTCGGCCGTATCATTTATTCTCTTATTATAAAAGACGAGCAATTCGTGAATTAAATTATATTGCTGCAACTAAAATTGCGATAGAGTTTAAAAGTAGATTTTGGGAAAGAGTGGGGCAATGTGGCGGTAAATCTATTACAGATTTACCTATACGGTTTACATATTATCCGAGTTATGGCATTCATACACCAGGGGCAGCTACCGTTTTAGCGAGTTATACGTGGGCAGATGAGGCGTTAACATGGGATAGTTTACCGAATAGTGAACGCATTCGTTATGCATTAAGAAATTTAGCGGAAATATACGGTGACATCGTTTATAGTGAGTTTGTTACAGGGGCATCTTTTAGCTGGAGTCAAAATCCGTATTCTTGCGGCGCATTTACAGCTTTCGAACCGGGCCAAGAACTCGAGTTATTTCCGTATATTACACCACCATCTGGGAAAGTGCATTTTGCCGGAGAGCATACGACATTAACACATGGGTGGATGCAAGGAGCAATAGAGTCTGGAATTCGAGTTGCTCATGAAGTAAACGAAAAGTGAACATATATTTACAAATCACCACTCTTTTAATAAAATAATAAATATAAATCGTAATTATTACGCTTTGAATACGTTTGAAATAAAGAAATGGATGGTCGATCAAATGAAAAAAGTAGAAATTCATATATTAGGTGGCTTTTTAGGTAGTGGAAAATCAACATTATTACAAAATTTATTGTTAGCGGAGAAAAAGAAGAATAGAAAAGTTGCAGTATTAATGAATGAAATTGGTGAATACTCGGTAGATACAGATATTATTGGAAAAGAGAATGTTTTAAGAGAGCTTCTGAAAGGATGTATTTGTTGTACGCTAAAAGAAGAGCTTGAAATACAATTACATTCGTTATATCAGCAAGAAAGACCAGATGTCATTTATATAGAAACGACAGGTGTTGCGCATCCAATTGAAGTGTTAGATGCATGTGTATCACCAATTTTAGCGCCTTTCCTGGAAGTGAAATCAATTGTAGTCGTTTTAGATGCAGTAAGGTGGTTAAATCGAAGTGTATTAAGTGCAAACATTCAGCAATTATTACATGAGCAATTGAAGTTTGGTAGCCATATTTTAATTAATAAATCAGATTTACTAACAGATGCGGATAAGAACAAAGTAATTGAAGAAGTGAAAACAATAAATAATCATGCGAAATTGTTTGAAACAAAGTATTGTAATATATCTTTAGAGGATATAGAAGAAGTTGAATTTACGAATGATGGGGAACATGAGACACTACATGTAAAACAGCATTTGCATATACAAACGATGACATATCAATTTACGAAATCAATTGATCAAGATAAATTATACGAATGGCTTTCGAATTTACCAGATAGTATCTATCGTGTAAAAGGTTTTGTGAAATTTCATGGGGACAAATATCCTCACTTATTCCAATACTCGTTCGGGGTACCGACTTTATTGGAACAAGACTTCGGTTTCCCAACGAACTTGGTAGTAATAGGAGAAGGGCTAGATAAGAAACAATTGGCTGAAGGGTTAGAGAAAGTGGAACTTAATTCTAATTAAGATTAAAGGGAGCTGCCACATAAGTTGATGAAAACGACTTATGTGGCAGCTTTTTATTTTTGGTGAATAAGCATATAGATACTTGTATTCATTTTAAATAGTCACTCTTTTAGTATTTTCGTTTTCCAAGAGAAACACTTATATTAGAGCCTCTACTAATTTCAACTTTGCGACCATCTAATTCTATTGTTCGAGAGCTTGCAGTAGGATTTTTAATTAGACTGTACAGATAATCTGCTTTAGTTGGTAGTAGTGTGTTTAGGATTTTTTTCACAGGCTCGTTTAATACCGGATCATCACTTGTAATATACATTCTATATGCGCTATCATCTGAGGAAGAAAAATAAAAATACATCATGTTATCATATCCGTCTTTACCATGTTTATTATATATATATTCCGAAGAGCGTTTGAAAAACCCAGAATCAATCAGTATATTCTCAATTTCTTTATACTTATCCTCATCTTTCGCAGGAATAGAATCAGGAACAAAATAAGGACTTACATTAATTGCGCTATACATAAACTTTGCAAATTGTTCTCTTGTTACATTCAGTTTTCCGCCATATTGATAGTTTCCAATTCCGTTTGTAATACCATTACTATACAATGAACGAACAGAGTTTGTTGCCCAATGATTATTTGGAACATCATAGAAAAGGTTGTTTGTTTTTACAGGTAAATGAAACGCTTTTTGTAAGATAACAGCCATTTCATATCGAGTTAATGTATCATCAGGTCTAAACTTGTCAGTGCTATTGTCCCCTGTCATGATTCCTTTTTGAGCAACTGCTTTAATATTGTTTTCAAACATATGCCCATGAATATCAGAGAAATGTTTACTTGTAGATCCGGTATTTTCTAGTTTTAAGTATCTTGAAATAATCGCAGCTACTTGCCCACGAGTTACATTGTCCCCAAATCCAAATTTTCCGTTACCATAACCATTCATGACATTTTGTTCAGTTAAATGGTCAATCGAATCTTCAGACCAATGCCCTTTTGGTACATCGATGAAACGTTCAGTTTGTGCATGAGCATTCGTTGCACCGAATAATGTGGCGGTAATTAAGCCTGTTGCAAGTACATGTTTAAAATTCATTATGATTCCTCCTAAGTATATAAAACAATATTTTCTCACTCATATCCGTTACTTTTAAGTGATAATCACTTAACTATTATATTAGTATATTTAGTTTTTGTAAAATATGGATTTACTTTCGGAATATTGCTTAAATATATTTGGTGTTATAAGAGGGAGGGAAGTATAAAAAGTTAACTGACGGGGCGTTGATTCATTCTGATTAGGGATGTGTTATAAAATTCTTACTAATTAATAGCTGGTCAAAAGAAGACAACCTTTGTTGGGGTATAAAAAATGCTTGCAGATTTTGTCTAACAATAATAATTGTAAAATTCAGAAATATATTTATAATCAAATCTAAGAGGTGATTCAGGTGTCAGAAAAGATAATAATGGATGTAAAAAATCTAACAACAAAAGGGTTAGAAACAAGAGAGAAATTATTGTGTGCTGCAGAAGAAGTGTTTGGTAGTAAAGGATATTACGAGGCTTCTATCGTGAATATTACACAAGAAGCAAAGGTAGCGCACGGAACTTTCTATAATTACTTTCCATCTAAAAAAGATATATTTGATGAATTGATTCGCAGATTGAACCGTGAGTTACGCTTAATTATTAAAGAAGAAATGAAGGGGATATCAAGTTACGAAGAGGCACAAAGAAGAGGTTTTCAAGCATTTTTTCGATGGGTGAAAGATCGTCCTAATCTATATAACATTGTACAACAGGCGGTAGTTGTTGATGATAACTTATATAGATGGTACTATGCAAAGCTCGCAAATGGATTTTTAAAAAGTTTATCGGCTGGTATGGAAGCGGGGGAGTTTAAACAATTTGATAAAGAAACAATTGCGTATTGTCTTATGTCAATTGGGCAATTTCTAGGAATGCGATGGGGGTATTGGGAAGAGAAAGATGTTCCGGAAGATGTATTTGAAGCAGCGATGTCATTAATATTTGAAGGATTGAGAAAGAGATAAGGGAGTGGGGAAAATATGCAAGGCATTGCTTATTGGATTGAAAAACGGGCCTATTTACATCCAGATCGCATTGCCATTATTACAGATGAGGAGGAAATGACATATAAACAGTTACATGAGTATGTAAATAAAGTAGCTGCATATTTAATTTACGATTTACATGTGCAAAAAGGATAGCTATTTTATCGCAAAATAGCTTGAAATATATTGTGGTTTTATTTGCTATAGCAAAAGTAGAATGTATTGCTGTTCCACTGAATATACGGTTAACAGAAAATGAACTTATATTTCAGTTAGGGGATAGTGGAACTACAGTTTTATTTGTAGAGGAAACATTTCAAAATATGGCACTGTCAATGCAGAAGGTATCGTATGTACAAAGTGTGATTTCGATTAAAAGTTTAAAAGAAATAGAAGATAGAAAAATTGATAACTTTGAAGAGATAAATGAAAGCGCATCCTTTATTATATGTTATACCTCAGGGGCAACTGGAAAACCGAAAGGAGCTGTACTTACACAAGAAAATATGTTTTGGAATGCGCTAAATAATACATTTGCGATTGATCTAACTATTCACGATCGCTCCATTGTATTACTGCCTTTATTTCATATTGGTGGGATTGGCTTATTCGCATTTCCAACTTTATTTGCAGGTGGTGTAATCATTGTTCCGAGAAAATTTGAGCCAACTACAGCTCTTTCCATGATAGAAAAACATAAAGTGACTGTAGTGATGGGAGTACCTACAATTCATCAAGCATTAATGAATTGTGAGAATTTTAGAACTACAAATTTGCAATCAGTTCGCTGGTTTTATAACGGTGGTGCTCCGTGTCCAGAAGAGTTGATGAGAGAATTTATAAATAGAGGATTTTTATTTGGTCAAGGCTTTGGTATGACTGAAACATCACTAACCGTATTTATGCTTTCAGAAGAAGATGCAAGACGTAAAGTAGGCTCAATTGGGAAACCAGTTTTGTTTTGTGATTATGTACTTATTGATGAAGTTGGAGAGTTACTTATAAGAGGGCCAAATGTAATGAAAGAGTATTGGAATCGGCCAGATGCAACAAAAGAAACGATTCAAGATGGTTGGTTATATACGGGAGATTTAGCTAGAGTTGATGAAGATGGTTTTGTATACATTGTCGGTAGAAAAAAAGAAATGATAATTTCCGGTGGTGAAAATATTTATCCACTTGAAGTAGAGCAAGTCATTAATAAGCTTTCGGACGTATATGAGGTAGCGGTCGTTGGTAGGCAACATGTAAAGTGGGGAGAGACTCCAATCGCCTTTATTGTGAAAAAAAGTAGCAGTGTATTAACTGAAAAGGAAGTCATTGAACATTGTCGTTTATTTCTAGCAAAATATAAAATACCGAAAGAGATTGTTTTTCTAAAAGAATTGCCTAAAAATGCAACTGGTAAAATTCAAAAAACACAGTTAGCAAATCAATTGAAAAGTAGGTGAAGAGATGACGATGTACAGCACGGGTCAAAAGGCGTCATGTAGTAAAACAATAACAGAAACGGATTTTGTATTATTTGCAGGTTTAAGTGGGGATTTTAATCCAATCCATATTGATCATGAGTATGCGAAAAAGACTAGATTTAATCAAAGAATAGCACATGGTTTACTAACTTCTAGTCTATTATCGCAATTGCTTGGTATTCATTTACCTGGAAAAGGATCCGTTTATATGGAGCAAACTATTAAATTTACAGCACCAGTTTTTATAGGAGATACAATTACAGCAACGGCTACAGTACAAGAATTTATAATAGAAAAGAGAGTTTTGAAATTGTTAACGGAGTGTCATAACCAAAAAGGAGATTTAGTATTAACAGGTGTAGCTACAATGATGGTGCCAAAAGAAGGAGGAGTAGTCTAATGAATATTGGGATTGAAGCGACTGGTGTTTTCTTCCCAAAAGACGTAGAGACGGCTGCAGATCTATCTAAAAAAACAGGTATTCCTGAGCACATTATTATAGAAAAGTTTGGATTATATGAAAAACATGTCGCAGATGAAACGATGCATGCATCAGATTTAGCTATTGCTGCTGCAAAGCCAATATTATCACAAGTAGATCCTCAATCTATTGATGTAGTCATTTATTTTGGCAGTCCACATAAAGATTACCACGTATGGTCTAGTGCCCCAAAAATTCAGCATGAACTTGGATTAAAAAATGCTTATGCTTTTGAAATTATGAATGTTAGTTCTTGCTTTCCTATTGCTCTCAAAGTGGCAAAAGATATGCTCTACTCCGATAACTCAATTGAAAATATATTATTAGTAGGTGGATGTAAAGAATCTCAAATTGTAGATTATGATAATCCACGCTCGCGTTTTATGTTTAATTTCGCTGATGGCGGAAGTGCAGCTTTAGTGAAAAAAGACGCTAGAAACGGTGAAATATTAGGAAGTGCGATTATAACAGATGGTTCATTTCATGAAGATGTTCGTATTCCAGCAGGTGGATCGAAGCAGGTTGCGAGCTACGATACAGTTGAGAATCGACAGCATTATATTGATGTAATAGATCCTATTAGTATGAAAGAACGTCTAGACAGGGTTTCAACTCCTAATTTTGACAAGGTTATTCGGGAGGCGTTAAGAAAAAGTGGATTTACTCCTAAAGATATTAAAGTATTGTTACCACTGCATACAAAACGTTCTATGTTAATAGAATTGATACAGGGGCTAGGGCTAGCAGAAGAACAAGTTGTATATTTAGATCATTATGGACATATGTCAGCGCTTGATCCTTGTATTGGTCTTCATTTTGCAAATGAACAGGGGAAATTACAGGCCGGAGATATTGCAGTAGTAGTTAGTGCCGGGACTGGGTATACGTGGGCAGCGACTGTAATTAGGTGGTGAAAAATACTAGATGAATATATGGTAAATGGAGGTATTTGGAAAGAGGTGGCGAATGTAAAGGTACTTCATTAAATTTTTTTAACAAATTTGTTTGTATGATTCAAAGAAAAAGTCATAATTACGGATGGGTAACTTTGGCGTGTTTGACTCTATCAGAAAGTAAAGTATGGGGGGATCACAATGTCGATGAAAAAACGTAAATGGCTAAGAATGATGGCTACTGGTTGTGTTTTAAGTTCGTTATTAATAACGGCAGCTTGTTCAGGAAAGAAAACAAGTACAGAGGGTGACAAGACGATTAAGGTAGGTGTTCTTGCTTCATTAACGGGTCCATTAGAATCATATGGAAAACAAACAGTGAACGGATTTGAATTAGGGTTAGACTATGCAACGGGTGGGACTGGGAAAGTGGAAGGGAAGAAGATTAAGTTTGTTGTAGAAGATACGGAAACGAAAGCAGATGTAGCAGTGAAGAAAGCTACGAAGTTATTAGAAGAAGAGAAAGTTGATTTTTTAGTCGGATCGTCTAGTTCAAGTGATACATTAGCAGTTTTACCACTAGCTGAAGAATATGAAAAAATTATGGTTGTTGAACCGGCAGTAGCTGATAGTATTACCGGAAAGAACTGGAATAAATATATTTTTAGAACAGGAAGAAATTCATCTCAAGATGCAGTAGCTGGTGCTGCAGCAATTGCTAAAAAAGATGTGAAAATAGCAACGTTAGCACAAGATAATGCTTACGGTCGTGAAGGGATTGCTGCATTTAAAGCTGGAGCGAAGAAATTAGGTGCGAATATTGTAAACGAGCAATATGCTGATACGAATTCGACTGACTTCACTGCAAATATTCAAAATATCATTAGCTCAAAACCGGATTATTTATTTATCGTTTGGGCTGGGGCAAATTCACCTTGGAAACAGTTGAAAGATATGAATGTGGAAGCGCAAGGTATTAAAATTTCTACCGGTGCACCAGATATACCGGCATTAAAAACGATGGATGCGTTAGTAGGAATGCAAGGTTTTTCTGTTTATTATCATACACTCCCGAAAAATAAGGTGAATGATTGGTTAGTTGAAGAACATAAAAAACGATTTAATGGTGCGGTGCCAGATTTATTTACAGCAGGTGGAATGTCAGCGGCAATTTCTATTGTAGAAGCTTTAAAGAAAACAAAAGGTGATACAGATGTTGATACGTTAATTAAGAAAATGGAAGGAATGGAATTTGATACACCGAAAGGAAAGATGAAGTTTAGAGAAAAGGATCACCAAGCGATGCAAACACTTTATTCTATCACATTGAAAAAGCAAGATGGTGTTGATTATCCGGTGCCAGTATTAGAGCGAGAATTAACGATGAAAGAGACAGAACCACCAGTTCAAAATAAATAAACTGAATTTTCTGTTGTTTTTGTATAAAGAGGGGGATGCCCTCTTTATACGTATTTCTTTCATACTTAAAGCTTTAAAGGGAGGGATTTCGTGACACATTTGCTAGAAACGAAAAATCTTAGCGTATCTTTTGGCGAGCATCATGTTATTAAGGATGTGAATGTAACGGTACAAAAAGGAAAGCTTATTTCCATTATTGGACCAAATGGTGCAGGAAAGACAACGTTATTTAATTTACTAAGTGGACAAATTTCTCCAACAAAGGGTGAAGTATATTTTAAAGGACGAGAGATTACAAAATTATCAATTTCGGATCGAACTCGATTAGGAATCGGCCGTTCTTTTCAGCTTACAAATATATTCCCAGAGTTAACGGTACTTGAAAATGTTCGTTTAAGTGTTCAATCATTTGTTCAAGATTACTATAGTTTTTTTCCGAGTTCGGCAAAATTTAAGCAACAAGTGGGAGAGGCGAGACGTTTCTTAAAAACAGTCTTACTTCACGAGAAAGAACATGTATTAGCGAAAGATTTAGCACATGGGGAAAAACGAAAGTTAGAGCTTGCGATGTTACTAGCTTTAAAAACGGATGTATTACTACTTGATGAGCCGACGGCAGGTATATCAGTTGAGGAAGTACCGGCTATTTTACAAGTGATTGAAAATATTAAGAAACATCCAGAGAGTACAATTGTACTAATTGAACACAAGATGGATATGGTACTAGGTTTATCAGACCATCTTATCGTTTTGTTCCATGGAGAGTTATTGGCTGAAGGTTTGCCTGAAGAAATGATGAAAGATGAGCGTGTACAAAGTGCTTATTTAGGGGGATTATATAGTGGCACTATTACAAGTGAATAATATAGAGACGTATTTAGATCAGTTTCATATTTTACAAGGGGTATCTCTTGCTGTTGAGAAAGGAACGATTACTGTACTGTTTGGAAGAAATGGGGCAGGGAAGACGACGACATTACGTTCGGTTATGGGATTTCACCATATCGCACATGGTGAAATTTATTATGATCGTACACAAGTAAATGGATTATCTACACATTTAATTTCAAGGAAAGGAATAGGTTATGTACCAGAAAATCAAGGTATTTTTCACGATCTGACAGTAGAAGAAACATTCGCTCTTGCTAGGGGTAAGGGAGAAGAAGCAGAAGAGAAAATTGAGTGGATGCTTGAACTATTTCCAGATTTAAAGCAGTTTTGGCACAAAAAAAGTGGACTCTTAAGCGGAGGACAAAAACAAATGCTAGCAATTTCAAGAGCATTTATTAATAGTGATGGTTTATTACTTATTGATGAGCCGAGTAAAGGCTTGTCCCCTATTATGATAGAAAAATTAATGATAGCCATTTTGAAAATGAAGGAGAAAACAACAGTTTTACTCGTTGAACAAAACTTTATGATGGCTAGTCAAATTGGTGATTACTTTTATATTATGGATAACGGAAGAATTGTTCATAAAGGTTTTATGCATGAATTAAAAGAGGATAAGGAAATGTGTCACAAATATTTAGGAATCTCTTAACATGAATCCGAGGTGAGAAGGATGGATGTGTTAATCAATTTATTTGTAAATGGGATTTCAACAGGGATGCTCATTTTTTTATTAGCATCAGGACTTTCACTTATTTTCGGTTTAATGAGCGTTCTAAACTTCGTACATGGTGGTTTATTTGCCTGGGGAGCGTTTACAGGTGTTTGGATATTTAATATGACAGGTAGTTATGTATTAGCGTTAATTGGAGCAATTGCTATGGGGATGTTTCTTGGATTCATTTTAGAAAGATTCCTTATTAGACCGGTATATGGAAATCATGTTCGCCAGCTTCTTGTGACGCTTGGAGGAATGCTTGTACTTAGTGAATGTATTAAAGTATTTTGGGGGCCAAATCCAATTGGTGCTAAATTACCGTTATGGTTACAAGGTAGTTATACATTTGAAGGTATTATATTAATTAAATATCGTCTATTCGTAATTTTAATTGGGATCATCATTTATATTTCCTTACTATTATTGCTTAAAAAAACAAAGATAGGTCTAATGATCCGTGCAGGTGTAATGGATAAAGAAATGGTTCAAGCGCTCGGTATTAACGTAAAAGCGATATTTTCTTTCGTCTTTTTATTAGGAGCAGGGATGGCAGCGTTGGGAGGCTTCTTATTAGCACCGTATTCAGGAGTTATTTTCGCCGAGATGGGTATGCAGTATGCGATTTTAGCTTTCATAGTAGTAATCATTGGAGGATTAGGAAGCGTACAAGGTTCAGCAATCGCATCTTTAATTGTCGGATTAGCGGGTGCTTTTACAGCGTATTTTATACCGGATTTATCACTTGCAATCAATATGTTAATGTTACTATTTTTCTTAATAGTGAAGCCAAATGGACTTGTTAGTGAAAAGGGGTGAAATGGTGAACAGCACATCAAATCGAATTAAAGTATACTTCGGAGTATTTATGCTCATTTGTTTAAGTGTATTTCCATTCGTAAATGATTCACGGAGCTTGTTAATTTTGTTCACTCAAATCTTCATCTTTGCTATTTTTGCAATGAGTTTTGATGTATTGCTTGGGTATACAGGAATTGTATCGTTCGGCCATTGTATGTTCTTTGGAATAGGAGCGTATGGGGTAGCACTTTTATTTGATCGGCAAGGAGTATCCATAACGAACTTTTTAATAGGGATAGTAGCTGCAATTATCATTTCAGCAATTGTTAGTTATATAATCGGTTTGCTTTCGTTACGGCTGAAAAGTCATTTTTATGCAATGTTAACACTTGCTATTTCACAGTTGTTTTTCGTACTTGCTGAAAAATGGCGTGGACTCACTCACGGAGGGGACGGTTTTACATTTGGTGTACCAGACTTATTCCGTGATCGTTTTACGTTTTATTATGTAACACTTATATGTTTAATTGTCATTTTTATTCTGTTACGTCTTTTCACAAAATCTTCTATTGGAAAAGTATTAAAGGCAATTTCACAAAATGAGCAACGTGTGGAAGCATTAGGATATAAAGTTCTTCATTATAAAATTATTGCTAGTATTGTTGCAGGAGTAGTTGCTACGATTAGCGGTGGTTTATTTGTTATCACACTACGCTTTGTTAATACGACTGTATTTTCAATTGAAATGACATTAAATGCATTATTGATGACAATGATTGGAGGCGTTGGAACGTTAATTGGAGCAATTGCTGGAGCTGGAATTATTGAATCACTGAAATATTATTTATCAGAACTAGCCACAGCGTATCCGATTTTTGAAAGATGGACAATTATTCTTGGTTTATTGTACATTATCGTCTTGCTAGTTTTTCCGAAAGGATTAGTTGGCACGATTAAGAGACTGAAGAATGTGAAACAGAGTAAGAAGGAGAAAAGTGCAGAAGTGGAGCAAAATGTGTGAAAAATCAATTGTATAGAATATGAAAATCCCTCTTTTAAATTCGTAAAGTAGGGATTTTTATTGGTGTATGTAATTAGTTTATAGCTATTCTATTAATCAAATAGTTCATCAGGGATTTGTTTTAAAGAGTTTTCATTTGTAAAAAAATGAACAGCTAATTTCTCGATTGGAACATTTTCAATTGGTACCAATGTATCATTTCTAATCGGCAAAAAGGCTATTCCTTTTCCGTCCTGAATAAACTCTTCCATAAGCGAATAAGAATCTAATTGTTGAAGTTGACGCTGAGATAAATGATTTTCTTTTAGAAATTGTATCGTCTTATTTCTAAAGGGGCACTTTTTGTCATTACTAACGAAGAAGAGTTCCTGCGAATAGTCAATGGTACGTGTTTCTTTCGTTTTTAATAAGCCTATAGAAATTGAAGTAGTAAATACTTTTTTAAAAGCTGCGTCGGGATCATCCTCATAAGTGATGACCATATCAACTTTTTGTTGTTGCAGTAATTTTTGTAAATGACTACTATTTTCTACATATATTTGATAATTCCTGAAATTTTCTTTAATACGCTTACTTACATAATTAGTCAAAATAGATTGTGACGTCGCGATTATATAAGAAGAACCACTCGTTTTAATTTTATCTTTCGCTTCTTCTACTAAAGTTAATATTTGATTCGTGTAGCCTAATAAAATGTCACCAGAAGGTAACAAGGAAACGCCTTTGTTATCTCTATGTAGTAAAGGAGTTTCTAATTCTTGTTCTAATTTTTTGATTCGCTCAGTTACGTTTGGCTGAACATATCCTAACTCTTTAGCAGCTTTACTAATAGAACCTTCACTAGCTACAGTTTTGAATATAATAAGATCATTTATTTCCATTTATCACAGCCCCTTATACGGTATCATTATAAATGATAACAAACATAATTTATACCTATTTTACGTTAGTCAATCACCGGTTTATCATTGTGTATATAAGATAGAAAGTGAGTGATAAACATGATTGGAATGCAATATAAAGTCATTTTGCCAAAGGATTATGACATGGAGATTATTAAAAAAAGGGTAAAGGATAATGGGCATAAAACGGATGGTTTTCAAGAATTGAATTTCAAAGCATATTTAATTACTGAGGTAGGTATGGAAGGGAATTTCTATAACTGTTATGCACCTTTATATATTTGGAATGGTCATGAAGGAATGAACAAATTTATCTTTGAAGGGTATTACGATAATATTTTACAATCTTTTGGGTGGCAACAAATAAATATAGGTGTTCCATTAGTTGTTAATCTAAGTGGTGATTTTAAGAAATGTAAGTATGTTGTTGAATATGTGGGAAGTATTTCTCAAAAGAATTCATTGATTGGGACTCAATTTAATATTTTTAATAAGAATGTCCAGAATACAGAAAATTGTAAAGGGAATGTAATAGTGTATAACCCAGATAAGTGGGGATATAGTCAGTTTGAATTTTATGAAGTAAAGCCTGAAATTGAAGAGATGGAGGATATTACAATATATGAGGTTTTACACATTTCACAGTAGATGAGGAATTGAAATATAAATAAATTATTTATAAAAAATCCATTTTGAGTCAAGTAATAATGTTCAAAATGGACTTTTCTTAATTATCTTATGTATATTCAAAACAAATTACTGCTTTTCTTAATTCTTTATTAAAGAATAAGTAAATACGATCGGCACCATAAGCTTGAAAATAATATCCTGTAACAAATCCAACATATGTAAATGGATGTCCATATTCATCTTTTGGTACATATAGAAGATTCGTAAAGTCAAAAATTTCGTCTTCGTTATCGCAGTCTTCTAATAATTCTTTACCTTCTTCTGTCATAAAACGAACATCATTTAGGATACCATTTACCACGGGATAATTTAATCCCCAGCCATTTGTTTGTTTTTCGGCAAACTCTCGTTCTAATACTTCTACAGATGTAAATTCTTTTCCAAAGCTAGAATAAGGATAAATTTTTTGATTACGTTGAAAATAATCTTTACGGATTTGATAATTTCTTTCATTACTCTCGTAGGCTTGTTCTATTATGTCAGAATTATTTTGTTCGATTTCGAAATAATTCCAATCCGCTTCAAATTTATATTTTCCATTAATGACATTGAATCCTAATGTATCTGCTTTCGTAAAATTTGTGTGAAATGGTTTTATAAATTGTTTAGAAATATGCATGTTCTGCCCACCTTTATACTAGTGCTTTGTTTAATTTTATCATTTTATTTGAATTTTTTCTTATTTAAAACTTTATGATACTCATAGTTATGGGAAGAAAGAGTTCGTAAGTAAGGTAGATATCTATTGTTAAGATTTTATCATATGTCGAACAGTTGAGAGATGAAGCAAAGTAAGACTTCATACTTATACATAGCCTTACTACATTCGACACATAGCGACAATATAATGTTCGTTTATCTGTTAGTATAGTATATAGTTTTTGGGGATTTTTATCATTTTCACATTGGGGGAAGGGAATTTATGTTTAAAAAAATCGCGACAGTCACTTTAGCAGGGACGTTAGCTTTCAGTTTATCGGCATGTGATGAGAAGAAAGAAGTAGCTAAAACTGTATCAAATGATACTAAGGAAGAGCAAAGTAGTGCCAAAAAAGAAAATACGAAGAATGAAGATACAAGAGAATATAATGTTGAAAAAACTACTGAAATTAGAAATCAAAAATTAACAGTCCATAAAGTACAAATAGCACAAGCGGCAGAATATGATAAGCTGGAAAAAGGTAATGAGTTTGTTATTGTTCATGTTACAGTAGAGAATATTGGTCATCAAAAAGTTAGAATTAACCCATTGGATTTTTACCTTGAAAGAGGCGATGGAAGTATTGTGGACCATACATTTTCAACTAGCAATAAAAATATTTTTAAAATTAAAGATGTAGATCCAAACGGTAAGTTAACAGGAGCTATAACATTTGAAGCGAAAAAAGGTGATTCTAATCTTGAATTAATTTATAGACCTGATGTTATGTCTAAAGAGGAAGTAAAAGTAGAGCTTAAATGATTTATCCCGTAAAAGTCCGATTGGTGTAAACAAGGGCCTTTTATGCAAACTTATACAGGTTTTACATGAAGACGGTATGCTCAAATGAATTTACGGTACGATAAAAGAAAATAATAGATTAGATGGTGTGAATTTCAAATATACTGTTTTGAAAACGAAAAATAAATGCATGATAAGGATTGGCGTTGGAGCTTAATCCTTTTTTTATGGAGATGTAGAGAATGGCAAGTAGACCTAATACTACACGATTGATGCCTTTAGTTAAGTACAAGTAAGTTGAGTTATATAAAAAATGTAATTATTTCTTGCATTACTATCACTTGAGTGGTAAAGTGATAGTAAGATTCACGATAGGAAGTGATCAAATATGCGTGATAATACGATAGGGTCATTAATATGGTTACGTTTAATACGATTTACGAACCAAAGTAATCAGATGTCAAATGAGTTTTTAAAACGGTTTGATTTAACGACAGCTCAATTTGATGTGCTTTTGCAAATACGTACGTATCAGCCACTCACACAAATGGAGTTAGCTGAAAAGGTAACTGTTACACAAGGCGGTATTTCTCGAATGTTAACTCGTCTTGAAAAAGAAGGATATATTGTACGAAAACAAGATTGGAAAACGAAAACAATTAGTCTTACAGAGCAAGGGGAAGCAGCTTTAGAGAGAGCGTTGCCAGAGCAACTTGCATTTCAATCATCGTTTTTTGATGATGTATTAAATGAAGAAGAGCAGAAAATATTATACGAGCTGATGACGAAAGTTCATAAGCATAGTGAAAAAAAAGAATTGCCGCAAGAGTAATTTTTTTTTCACTATCAATTGACTAATCAAGTGATGGGTGATTGAAGAAAATGAATACGACTGAATTAAAGGAGAGAGCAACTATGGAAAAATACCGTATGGATACAAGTAAAGGAATAGAGTTTGGATTATATTCAATTGGGGATCATGTTTTAAATCCACATAACGGAGAGAAAATTAGTGCAGAACAAAGAATTCATGAATTAATTGAAACAGCAAAGTTAGCGGATGAATCTGGACTTGATGTATTTGCTGTCGGTGAAAGTCATCAAACGCATTTTACAACGCAAGCTCATACAGTTATTTTAGGAGCTATTGCACAAGCTACGAAAAATATAAAAATTGCAAGTTCAGCAACGATAGTAAGTACATCTGATCCGGTACGAGTGTATGAGGATTTTGCTACAATTGACTTAATTTCTAATGGACGTGCAGAAATCGTGGCTGGTCGTGGATCTCGTATTGGGGGATATAGTTTACTTGGTTATGACGTGAATGATTATGAAGAGCTATTTGAAGAGAAGATGGAACTTTTATTAAAAATTAATAAAGAGGAACATGTAACATGGAACGGACAGTTCAGAGCGCCGCTTGCACATGCATCGGTTATTCCGAGAGCTAAAAATAATAACTTACCAATTTGGCGTGCAGTTGGTGGCCCACCAGCTAGTGCGATTAAAGCAGGACGTGCGGGTGTACCAATGATGATAACAACACTAGGTGGTCCAGCTATTAACTTTAAAGGAGCAGTAGATGCTTATCGTGAGGCTGCGGCGCAAAGTGGATTTAATCCAGCAAGTTTGCCAGTTGCAACAACGAGTTTATTTTATACAGCAAAAAATTCACAAGATGCGTTTAGTGAATACTATCCTCATATTAATGCTGGTATGCTTACACTGCGTGGTGGTGGGGATCCGAAGCAACAATTTACAAATGCAGTAGATTATCGTGACGCATTAATGGTTGGTAGCCCGCAACAAATTATTGAAAAAATGCTTTACCAATATGAATTGTTTGGACAACAACGTTTTATGGCACAAATTGATTTTGGTGGTGTGCCACTTAATAAAATTGAGAAAAATATCGAATTAATTGCTACTGAAATTTTACCGGCTGTTAGAAAACATACAGCAAAATAATTTGAAAAATACCGAGAGTCTAATCGATTCTCGGTATTTTTTTATGTATTAATTTTGTTTGAAAAAATGACAAAAAAATGAATTTTTAGTCTAGAAAGAGGGCGGGTATTTTCTATTTTTGAATAACATTATTTTGTGTTTGAATTTTAGAGATGCATTTTTCTCTTGACAAAAAAATAACTGATTTCCTCATTGGTAAAGAGGACATTTTTTCATAAAAAAGTCAAGTGTATGTAGAGGGAAATGATTGTTTTATTGATACGAAAGTAATTCTTATATTTGAAAAATACATTTTAGTAATGAAAAAAATCTAATTCAAAAAAATGACAAAAGACATATTTCAGACAAAATGATGTCAATAATACGTCAAAAATCAGCTGAATTTACTATGCAGGTATATTATACAATTCGATTAACGGATAAAACACTACTGAAATAGTGAAAAGGTAAATTTTATGAGAAAGTTTTTTTGTAATTATCTTGAAAACTGAAAAATTATATTTTCTAAAAGTACATAAACAAATTTATCTTTCTATATTTCTAAGATTTGAGTTGTTTTATTCATACAACTCAATTGAAATTACGATATAAAAAATTATGAAGGAAGTGATTGTAGTATGGAAACGCTCGAATTGGCACGAATACAATTCGCATCAACAACGATTTTCCATTACTTTTTTGTTCCGCTGTCTATTGGTTTAGCTTTTATCATTGCGTTAATGCAAACGTTATACGTGGTAAAGGGACAAGAAATTTATAAGAAGATGACGAAGTTTTGGACACAAATATTCCTAGTTAACTTTGCGGTAGGTGTAGTAACTGGTATTTTACAAGAATTCCAGTTTGGCATGAACTGGTCAACATATTCACGTTTCGTAGGTGATGTGTTTGGTCCATCACTTGCAATTGAAGGCTTATTAGCATTTTTCATAGAGTCTACATTCTTAGGTTTATGGGTATTCGGTGAGGACAAATTACCGAAGCGAATTCACTTGTTATGTATTTGGCTCCTTTCAATTGGAACAATGTTATCAGCATTTTGGATTTTAACTGCAAGTGCATTTATGCAATCGCCAGTAGGATATGAAATGGCAGCAGATGGACGTGCACAGATGAATGATTTCTTAGCGATTATTCAAAACCCACAATTATGGGTACAATTCCCGCATACAATTACAGCTGCGATTGCAACTGGTGCATTCTTTATTGCGGGTGTGAGTGCATGGAAAATAACGAAAGCTCAAGAAACTGAAGTGTTTAAAAAATCGTTCCGCATTTCTATCATTGTTGGAACACTTACAACGGCGTTAGTATTATTCTTTGGTCATGCGCAAGCACAACAATTAATTAAGACGCATCCAATGAAAATGGCAGCAGCTGAAGCGTTATGGAATACGAGTGAGGATCCAGCGCCATTTACAGTATTTGCGAAAATTGATGCAGAGAAGCAAGAAAATTCGTTTGAAATTCAAATCCCTTATATGCTAAGTCTATTATCATTTGATAAATTTAGTGGTCAAGTAGAAGGGATGAATCAAATTCAAAAACAATATGAAGAAAAATATGGGCCTGGAGATTATATACCGCCAGTACACACTATGTTCTGGAGTTTTAGAGCGATGGTAATGAGTGGAACATTTATGCTTCTTCTAGGAGCATACGGATGGTTCTTATCAAGAAAAGATCGTTTAGCTGAAAAAACTTGGTATTTAAAATTAATGGTGTATGCAATTGCACTACCGTTTATCGGTAATACAGTAGGATGGATTATGACTGAAATGGGACGTCAGCCTTGGGTAGTTTTCGGTGTTATGAAAACGGAAGATGCTGTATCTCCAAATGTTACGTTCGGAGAAGTATTATTCTCTTTAGTTTCATTCACATCACTATATTTAATTATAGGTGGAATCACTATTTACTTATTCGTTCGTATTATTAAAGGACATGAGAATAAGAAAGCGAAACAGGATTCTCAAAGCCATGATCCATTTGATAAGGAGGAAGAGTATGTTATCTCTTAATGAGTTGTGGTTTATCATTATTGCAGTTTTATTCGTAGGCTTCTTTGTACTTGAAGGTTTCGATTTCGGTGTAGGTATAGTTTCAAGGTTTTTAGGGGAAAACGATTTAGAGAAAAGAATTTACTTAAATACAATTGGCCCATTTTGGCACGCGAATGAAGTATGGCTTGTTTGTGCTGGTGGAGCTATGTTCGCGGCATTCCCGCACTGGTATGCAACTTTATTTAGCGGGTTTTACATTCCGTTTGTATTTATGCTTCTTGCTTTAATTATAAGAGGGGTTTCCTTTAAATTCCGTGCGAAAATAGACAATCATAAATGGAAAGGTTTTTGGGATTGGGGTATGTTTTTAGGAAGTTTACTACCGCCTGTTCTTTGGGGAGTTGCAATTGCTAACTTTATGGTAGGTATTCCAATTGATGAAACGAAAAATGCTGTAGGTGGATTCTTACCATTACTTCATCCATTTGCATTACTTGGAGGAGTTATGTTCCTTCTGCTATGTATTGTTCACGGATTGCAATTCCTTACTATACGTACAACTGGTAAGTTAAGAGAACGTGCACGTATTGCTGCGTTGAAAATTGCACCGCTTGCAATTATAGCACTTCTTATTTTTGCCGGTGTAGGGTTATGGAAAACAGATATTTTCACTGGTCATGGTACAGAGTGGATTATGGTTCCGATTGGAGCTTTTGTAGCATTATGTGCGTCAACATTATTAAATAAAAGAAGAAGAGATGGTTGGGCTTTCGTTATGACGAGTTTAACAATCATTTTACTAAGTGCGAGTGTGTTTGCCGGCATGTTCCCACGTGTCTTAATTAGCTCGTTAGGGTCAATATACGATTTAACGATTTATAATGCAGCATCGGGAGATTATGCACTAAAACTGATGACGTATTTTTCAATTGCTATATTGCCATTTGTTTTGGGAAGTCAAATATGGAGTTTCTATGTGTTTAGACAACCTGTTAAGTCAGATAAAGATTTGGAGTACTAATGAAAAGAAAAAGAGGACTTCCGTCGTATCCTGGTAGCCGAGTTTTATATGTAGTGTTAACAATCATTAGCATTTTAGAAGCTATAAGTATTATTGGGCAAACAGTGTTTTTAGCACGGGCTATTACGTTTTTATTTCAAGGAGAAACAGTGCAATCTGTGTTAAATGAAACGGTTTATTTTGGAATCACGTTTGCAGTACGTCATATGCTAGTTCGAATTTCGCAAATATTAGTGGAACGTTTCGCTGAAAAAACAGGATCGCTACTGCGAAAACAATTAATAGAGGCGTATTTCACATTAGGTCCACGGTATGTTCAAACTGCTGGAACAGGTCATCTGGTTACCTTATCGATTGAAGGTATTGAGAAATTTAAAACATATATTGAATTAACAATTCCTAAAATGATTAGAAGTAGTATCGTACCGGGACTAATTGTACTATATGTTTTTACGTTAGATATTGAGTCTGGAATCATTTTAGTTGTAACGATTCCTATCGTAATTACATTTATGATCCTACTAGGATTAGCAGCGCAGAAAATGGCAGATAGCCAATATGAAACATATCGAGTACTTTCTAATCATTTTGTAGATACGTTAAAAGGATTAGAAACATTAAAGTATTTAGGGAAAAGTAAACAACACGAAGGAAAGATTGAAAAAGTAAGTAAAAGGTATAGAAAAGCAACGATGCGTACTTTGCGAGTTGCTTTTCTTTCTTCTTTTGCATTAGATTTCTTTACGAGCTTATCCATTGCATTTGTGGCGGTCGGATTAGGGATAC
This sequence comes from Bacillus cereus group sp. N6, assembly GCF_016483705.1. Taxonomy (NCBI): domain Bacteria; kingdom Bacillati; phylum Bacillota; class Bacilli; order Caryophanales; family Bacillaceae; genus Bacillus; species Bacillus cereus group sp. N6. Next base: position 6,954 of record NZ_JAEHBI010000038.1, on the reverse strand, counting down.
GTTTAATAGATGGGACAATTGTACTATTGCCAGCCCTTACGATTTTAATTTTAGCTCCGGAATATTTTCTGCCAATTAAACAAGTTGGAGCGAATTATCATGCTACGTTAGATGGACAACTTGCAATGGAGCAAATAGAAGAGATTTTACAGCAACAAAAAGAAATAGGAACGAAAGAATCTAATGTAGGTTTAATATGGAATGCCTCTAGTAACTTGAAATTACAAGATGTAAAAGTAAAGAATAATGAATCTGAAAAAGCTATATTAGAGGGAATTGATTTTACTTGGAAAGGCACCGGCGCTATAGGTGTAATTGGTGAAAGTGGGGCAGGGAAATCGACGTTAATTGACGTATTAGCAGGATTTTTAACTCCTTCGGGTGGAAAGCTGATAATAAATGGTGTGAAAATTGACGGGTCTACTCGAGAAGATTGGCAAAAGAATATTGCTTATATTCCGCAGCAACCTTATATTTTCCCGCTTTCATTAAAAGATAACATTTGTTTCTATGAAACAAATACAACTGATGCAGAAGTGGAAAGAGTTATTAATGAAGTTGGTCTTCGTTCACTCGTTACATCGCTTCCGAACGGGATGTATGAAAGAATTGGAGAAGGTGGACGTATGCTTAGTGGCGGGCAAGAACAACGTGTCGCTATGGCGCGTGCACTTTTAAGCAAAAAGCCAATTATTTTATTAGACGAGCCTACAGCACATCTTGATATTGAAACTGAATTTGAAATAAAGCAAGCGATGTTACGTCTGTTTGAAGGTAAGCTAGTATTTCTTGCAACACATCGTCTTCACTGGATGAAACAGATGGATCATATTCTTATTTTAAATAAAGGGGAAATGATAAAAAGCGGCACGTATGAAGAACTTTTAAAGAATGAGGCATTACATTTTCAAAGGAAAGAGAGGGGATAGAGATGAGTAACTGGATTAAACCTTATATACAGCAAAATAAAGGTAGAATGACTGTAACTATTTTCCTTGGTCTTCTTGGAGTTAGTTCAGGTGCGATGTTACTTTTCATTTCAGGTTATTTAATCTCTAAATCTGCTCTTAGACCAGAAAATGTAATGGCTGTATATGTTCCTATTGTTGCAACACGTGCGTTTAGTATAGGACAAGCGGTATTTCATTATTTAGAGCGTTTAGTTGGACACGATGTCGTACTACGCATATTAGAAAAGATGAGAACGAAACTATACAGAATAGTAGAACCGCAGGCGTTATTTTTCCGCTCACGATTTCAAACGGGCGATATGTTAGGTATATTATCCGAAGATATAGAGCATTTGCAAAACCTATATTTACGTACAATATTTCCTAGTCTATTAGCGTTAGTTGTATATAGCATATTCATACTTGTTATCGGAGCATTTGACGTAGTATTTGCACTTATTGCAGCATGTATGTTGGCTATTATCGTTTTTCTTCTTCCGTTTGTATCATTACTTTTAATGAAGCAACATCATGTTACTTTAAAGCAAGGAAGAAGCCGTTTGTATCAACAACTAACAGACGCTGTTTTTGGGTTATCTGATTGGCAAGCAAGTGGTAGAAAAGATGAATTCATTGATAAGTATGTAGAGCAAAATGCTCAGTTGTTAAAAACGGAAAAAAGAATGAAGCGCTGGAATCATATTCGGGACAGTATCATTCAATTAGTAGTGGGAATCGTAGTTATTTCAATGATCATATGGACTGGAAATGAGGCAGCAAGTGAACAGATTGCATCTACCGTTATTGCGGCTTTCGTCTTAATGACGTTATCTGTGACAAATGCGTTAATTCCACTTTCAGATGCTATCGATCGAATTCCATCATATGTAGAATCTGCTCATCGTCTAAATAAAGTAGAAGCTAATGATGTTTTACAGGATGAAAAGGAATTACATGAGGATAAAGATTATGTTGCATCAAAATATATAGACATTGAATTAAATAATGTATCGTATAGTTACCCAGATAGTAATGAATTTGTATTGAAAGAAGTATCACTGCAAATAAAGGCAGGAAAGAAAATCGCCATTTTAGGAAGAAGTGGAACAGGAAAATCTACTTTGTTAAAATTGTTAGCAGGTGCGCTAAGCCCGTTACATGGTGAAGTTTTATTGAATAGTGAACATGCTCATACGAATCTTTTATCAAAATATATTTCTGTATTGAATCAAAAGCCGCATTTATTCGATACGACAATTGGAAATAATGTGCGAATCGGTAAACCAGAGGCTACGGATGAAGAGATATGGACAGCTTTAGAGAAAGCACAATTAGCTTCGCATATAGCTTCTCTTCCAGATGGATTGCAAACAAAAATGCATGAAATGGGAAAAAGGTTTTCTGGTGGAGAAAGACAACGGGTTGCTTTTGCTAGAACGCTAATGCAAGAGGCTCCAATTATTGTACTTGATGAACCTACGATCGGCTTAGATCCAAAGACAGAACTATCTTTAATAGAAACAATGTTTTCTGCAACAGAAGAAAAGACTGTTATTTGGATTACACACCACCTTGTAGGAATTGAACATGTAGATGAAGTTATATTCCTTGATCGTGGTCAAATTGTGATGCAAGGCAGTCATGAACAACTTCTGAAAGAAAACGAGAAGTATCGAAAGCTTTATGAGTTAGATAAAGGAATATAGTTTGAATAAGTAATAATTGTAAAAATAGCTACGCCAAATGGTGGAGCTATTTTTGTTTTGAAATGAATATTCTATTCTTTTTTAATGTTGGATTGCAGATGTATATGATCATTATGAATGAAAAATGAATTTCATATTATACATATAATGGAGGGGGATATACATGAAGGAGCAGTATAAAATTATTGTTTTAAGTGATGAAGTATCAGGGGTAAGGATTCAAAATGCATTAGACAAAAATAAATGTAAAACAATAGTTCATGTTGTAGACGTTTCAACTATTGTTCGTATAGAAAATTCTTTTCAATATATAGTCATTTGGAGAGTGGACGCAGAAAAACTTACAAATGAATTGATAAACAAGGGCGTGCAAAGTAAAAAAATTATTAATTTAACAAAATACATGTATGAATGGAGGAATAAATTAATTTCTATATATCAAATAAATCCGGATCTTATGTTTTTATACATGTCTATGAAAAAAGTAAAGAGTGATCCCACATATGAATTGTTTGCTACCGGTTTGTCTTATCCGCATTGTGGCATAAGTACGGAGCTCCTCTCAAAAAAGTCAATAAAATTAACACTTCCATCGCAAGATCTATACTATGATTATTTAATAGCGTCACAACTTCTATCAAACGATCATTCATTTCAATATTGTTTGATAGGAATAGCCTATTTCTCTTTTTACTTTGACATGTCGTTATCATCTGAAGCATATAGAATTCACAAAGTATATTATCCATTGTTTCAAGATGGTCATCATACTGTAGTTCATTCTCCTCTACCCACTGATGGATTCTCACATCTAGATAGTCCGAAACAACTTTTTTCTATTTTTACTTTGCATTTTGAATATATTTTATTAGACGAACTAAAAGATGAATCATTGATACTACCTTGGATAAATGCTGAATGGAATACTACTCCCCTTCATATTCCTTTTGAAGAACATGGGAAAATGAGAGCAGCTTCACATGCTAAATTGTCGTATCCTCATACTTTAGTTGAAAATAAAACGATTTTTAAAACATATTTAGAATTACTGTTAAAAAATGATATAAAGCCACTAATTGTTGTCTTCCCTGTTACTTCACATTATTTCAATTGTAGTAGTAAGAAATTAAAAGAAGATTTTTATAAAGTTATAAATGATTTTCAAGCACAATATTCTTTTCAAATCATAGATCTATTTGATTCACCATTATTTTGTGATGAAGATTTTTATGATAGTGATCATATGAATAAAAAAGGTGCAAATAAAATGTCCGCGTTATTAAATATGTTTATTCAGGAACGAAAAGTATGATATTTCGATTCATATTTGCATAAAAGTATATAGGCTCCATACAGTTAAAGTAATGTGATTTTTGCATCGCGTATACAAATAATATGCGAAGAGGTGAGAGAGTAAAATGAGAACTCATATTGAAAGAACTGTAGAGGTGGTAGATCAACTTCCGTTGGTAAGTGTGTTAATTCCTACGTATAATCGACCTCGCTACTTTGAAAAGGCATTATGTAGTGTGTTAGAACAAACGTATCCTAATATAGAAATTATAGTTGGAGATGATAGTACGAATGACGAAACAGAAAAGGTGTTACAAAAATACTTATGTAATCATTCAAATATTATTTATATAAAAAACAGGTCAACTCTCGGACAATTTGAAAATGCGCTAATGTTATTTAATGAAACGAACGGTGAGTATGTAAACTTTTTAATGGATGATGATATATTTCACGTGAATAAAATTGAAAAAATGATGAAGTATTTTTTGAATGATATAGATAATGAAATTAAGCTTGTAACATCTCATCGCCAAGTAATTGATGATAAAGGGCAAGAACTACGACATATTTATTCAACTGTCCGTTTATTTGAAAAGGATACGATTATAGAGGGAACAGAATTAGCAAATAGGGTAATTGTGGATCAAAAAAATTATATCGGAGAACCGACAACAGTTTTATTTCGTAAAAATGATTTACAAGAACCGTATGGGATTTTTGATAAGAGGCGGTATCTATGTAACGTAGATATAGCTTCATGGTTATCTTTATTAAGTAAAGGAAAAGCAGTATATATAGCAGAGACACTTAGTTACTTTCGATTACATCCAGATCAACAGTTAAATGAATCTAATAAAATGATGGATGGGTTAGAAGATTTTTCACATAGTATTATAGCAGGAAAAAAATATGGTTTCTTATCCGACGAAAAAGAATTAGACAAAGCGATAACAAATTTTCTAGATTATGCAAGAAGGATAGTTCCATCATCGATATTGTATACATTAGACTATTATCAAAAAATTAGGAGAAAGAAAATAAACATAGAAAAGAAAAAACAACATATAAATAATAATTCTCCTTTACCAAAAGTAAGTATACTTATTCCCGCGTACAATAGACCTTATTACTTGGAATTAGCGCTCAATAGCGCACTGAATCAAACATATGAAAATATTGAAATTATTATTTCTGACGACAGTACAAATAATGAAGTTAATGCTATGATTCAACCGTATTTACGTGAATATGAGTGTATTACATATGCTAAAAATGAAACTCCGTTAGTTGCTGAAAACTTTAATAAGTGTATAGAACTTGCGAACGGGGATTATATAAACTTTTTATTAGATGATGACTTATTTCATCATGAAAAGATCGATAGAATGATGAAATACTTTTTGACGTTAGAAAATATTTCATTTGTGACGTCATATCGTGAACTGATTGATGAGAATGGAGAGATATTACCACCCTCAACATTGAATATGAAAATTGCGAAAGAAACTACACTTTTTGAAGGAAAAGAATTAGGAAATTACATATTAAAAAATTTAAAAAATATAGTTGGTGAGCCGACAACTGTTCTGTTTAATCGAGATTTGTTTGAAGGGAAGTTTGGGTATTTTAAAGGAAAGGCGTATTCTTCTATTAATGACATTGCAACTTGGCTAGATATGATGAGGAAAGGAAAAGTAGTTTATATACAAGAACCTCTTAGTTATTTTAGACAACATAGTGGACAAAATCAAAAACAAATACATTTTATTTTAATGACAATTGAAGAGTGGATTGAATTAATTATAGATGGATATAATAGTGGATTTTTAAGTTCTGAGAGAGATTATAAAGAGAGTTTATCTTATTGTTTAGAAAATGCGGGATTTATAGTTAAGGATGCGGTAAGAAATGGGGAACTAGATCAAATTTATAATGAAAAGATAAAAAAAGGGTTAAACAAGCTAGTCGCTCATATGTTTGAGAAAGAATCTTGTTATTGTCAATATTGCAATCAGCAATTTGAAAAATTTTCACCTTGGCCAGCACATTATGATTTTCCGAAATATAAATTTGAGATGTGGAATAAAGATACAGGGATATGCCCAGTTTGTAGTTCAATGGATCGTGAAAGGTTGTATCGTGCGTACATTGAAATGGAAACGGACTTGTTAAGTAGAGAATACACTATGCTTCATATTGCACCTGAAGAGAAGTTAAGAGATTGGTTTAACGAGTATAAAAATATTACGTATGTATGTGGGGATATAGAACCAAAGGATCCATTAATGAAGGAAATTGACGTTACAAGCATTACATATGATAGTAATACTTTTGATGTAATTTTATGTAGCCATGTATTAGAACACGTTCTTGACGATGACAAAGCAATGCGAGAGTTATATAGAGTATTAAAGCCAAATGGATGGGGAATTATTCAAGTACCAATCGTAATGAATGTAGATTCTATTATAGAAAATAAATTAATTGTAACACCACAATTGAGAAAATTAGCTTTTGGTCAAGAAGATCATGTGAGAATTTATAATCAATCGGGATTCATTCAACGATTAATGAATGCAGGGTTTAAGGTGGAATTATATAACGTAGCTGAAAGAAAAGGAATGAAAAGTGCTAGGAAATTTGGATTATCTGAAACAGATACGCTCTATATTGTCCGAAAATGATAGGAAGGAATAGATAGATATGGAGAATATTCCTTTTTTGCGTGCTTCAACTGTACCTGTAATTGAGTATTTGGACGAATTGAAGGAAATAGATACATCTCACATATATACGAATTATGGACCTATAAATCAACGTTTTGAAGAAACAATTATGTCGGAATTTTTTCAGAACAGGGGCGCTGTTACAACGGTGGCAAACGCAACATTAGGGTTAATGGCCGCTATTCAACTTAAGAAAAGAAGGTAACTACTCAGCTTTTTCAGACAAAAAAGCAGGCCAAATACATGTTTCCGATTTGAAAACATGAAAAAAAATAC
>NZ_JAEHBI010000375.1:0-220 GCF_016483705.1 Bacillus cereus group sp. N6 | reverse complement strand
TCATATTAAACGTGCTCCTTTGCGATAATAGTCAATGTTTGATACATTTCATCATCATTCATTGGCGGTTCGATAATGTCAAAGATACGACCCTTCATAGTAATTCGCATTAATTCTGTAATACCTGTTGTATAAGGAATTACAAACCGATACATTCGTGTAGACTGTGAAGCTGAAGCTTCCATATACTCCGAACCTTTTACCGTTTTTATCATTGCCC
>NZ_JAEHBI010000374.1:0-220 GCF_016483705.1 Bacillus cereus group sp. N6 | reverse complement strand
GCATCGCGTCCTTGTTGTGTGGGAAATTCATTCACAAGAAAATTGTATAAATTTGTCATACTATTTCGTAATGCCGTGTTGTTAGGTATGGTTGGATTTGTCAGATAGGCATTGACAGCATTTTGAAAGGTTTGCATAAGCGCTAAAAATTGAGCTTCTTGGGGCGGTGTAATGGGAATGGTAGGAACGAGCATGGGAGTTAAGATAGAATCAGAAGAGA
>NZ_JAEHBI010000373.1:0-223 GCF_016483705.1 Bacillus cereus group sp. N6 | reverse complement strand
GTGACATGTGGAGCTGACGAATACTAATAGATCGAGGACTTAACCATATAATATGTAGCAATGTTATCTAGTTTTGAGAGAACATAAAAAACTTGTTGACTTTTAAAGAAAATAAGTTATAATAATGATTGTCTCAAAAGAATAATGTCTGGTAATGATGGCAGAGAGGTCACACCCGTTCCCATACCGAACACGGAAGTTAAGCTCTCTAGCGCCGATGGTA
>NZ_JAEHBI010000372.1:0-223 GCF_016483705.1 Bacillus cereus group sp. N6 | reverse complement strand
TCTTTCGAAAAAACGACTGTATATAATAAGGAAATTTAGCGTTTAAATCTTTTCCGAGTACCGTATAGGTCTTGTGGGCATTGAAGCTCTAGAAACGTGTGCAAATACTTTATAAAATGACCCATCGGTTTTGAGGTGAATTTAAAGGGGGGGAAACGGTGAAAAAGCATAAAAAACGGAAAATGAAGAAGGCAATCGCTCGTAGAGGTAAGTTATTTGAAAA
>NZ_JAEHBI010000371.1:0-224 GCF_016483705.1 Bacillus cereus group sp. N6 | reverse complement strand
TCTGATATTGTGATCACTCATACAAAAACAACACAAACTTCTCCGCAACGAAATATTGAATTATATCAACGTGCGATCGAGCAAGAACATATTTTTTCTCTACAAGATCATTTTCATTATGCTAGAGAAAACTTATTCCAAAAGGAGTATCGAATTGCGGAACAACATTTTCACATGTGTTTAGCATTTGAAGAGTTGTCACAGGAAAGTCGTATGACTGTCTA
>NZ_JAEHBI010000370.1:0-224 GCF_016483705.1 Bacillus cereus group sp. N6 | reverse complement strand
TGCTGCATTAGATATAAGCACCCGACGGGTGCTTGGCTATTCGTTGGATACTCACCAAGATGCTCAATTAGTAAAAGATACAATTCAGCAGGTCAAACATGTTTATGGAAGTCAAAAAAGAATCCTATTTCATAGTGATCAAGGATCACAGTTTTCCAGTTATACGGTTACTGATTTTTGTAATCAACAAAAAATTCAACAAAGTATGTCCCGCAAAGGGAACT
>NZ_JAEHBI010000369.1:0-226 GCF_016483705.1 Bacillus cereus group sp. N6 | reverse complement strand
AGCAACAATCTCAAGCTGCTTAACGAATAAAATGTCTCTGTTTGATTTGTCTATTTTCTTGACATAGTACCAATCTTCCCCATAAGCTTGTTACCTACTACACTTACCGCCTCGAGGAATCCTACTGTATCTCTGACACTCTCTGAGTGATTGATATTAAGTCAATAAAATAGACACAGATAATTTCAATTATGCAGCCTCCGATTCGTACATACGTTCTTTTTTA
>NZ_JAEHBI010000368.1:0-228 GCF_016483705.1 Bacillus cereus group sp. N6 | reverse complement strand
GTTTGTGGAGCATATGACATAAACGAAGATGAGACGTTCAAAGAATTAGTTTTTGAGCGTTCTCGTTATGTTTATAACGATGCGCTTGAGTATTTTACTAAGAATTTTTTAACCGAAATGAATAGTTTTGGTATCGCAAAAGCATTAGAAGAAATTAAGTTGGACGGTGATTAATATGCGTCCTTTCCAATACAAGAAACCACTGAATACAGGTGATTGTAGAAATCG
>NZ_JAEHBI010000367.1:0-228 GCF_016483705.1 Bacillus cereus group sp. N6 | reverse complement strand
TGCGCTATTTTGTTTTTACTTCACATACACATAGGCTTCATTTGCAGTTACATAATATGTTTTACCTTTCCTATTGTATACTTTGTATTGTGGATAACCATCTACCATTACTTTCTCATCAATTGTAAATCCGAATCCTGCATCTACAGCCCCAGCAACATCTTTATCTTGCCAAGATGGCGAATGATAGAATCGTAGATTATTAACTTTAGAGATTACACGCGTCCC
>NZ_JAEHBI010000366.1:0-229 GCF_016483705.1 Bacillus cereus group sp. N6 | reverse complement strand
CTGGTCATGCTGATGAGCGTCGGGCGCGTGTGGGCCGTGGAGCTGAGGGTGTCCAGGCTGTCGATGTAGACCTTGCTGGGGGTGGTGTCCATGATGACCGTGTTGGCCTTGATGGTGTTGATGTACATGATGACCGTGTTCGCCTTGAGGGTGGTGAGGTACATCATGACCGTGAACGCCTTCGGGGGGGTGCGGTGCTGGTGGAGCGACTCCGCCTTGTCGTGGATGA
>NZ_JAEHBI010000037.1:0-59474 GCF_016483705.1 Bacillus cereus group sp. N6 | reverse complement strand
AGGAGAGGGGTTAGCGTAAGCGAAGCTCTGAACTGAAGCCCCAGTAAACGGCGGCCGTAACTATAACGGTCCTAAGGTAGCGAAATTCCTTGTCGGGTAAGTTCCGACCCGCACGAAAGGTGTAACGATTTGGGCACTGTCTCAACCAGAGACTCGGTGAAATTATAGTACCTGTGAAGATGCAGGTTACCCGCGACAGGACGGAAAGACCCCGTGGAGCTTTACTGTAGCCTGATATTGAATTTTGGTACAGTTTGTACAGGATAGGCGGGAGCCATTGAAACCGGAGCGCTAGCTTCGGTGGAGGCGCTGGTGGGATACCGCCCTGACTGTATTGAAATTCTAACCTACGGGTCTTATCGACCCGGGAGACAGTGTCAGGTGGGCAGTTTGACTGGGGCGGTCGCCTCCTAAAGTGTAACGGAGGCGCCCAAAGGTTCCCTCAGAATGGTTGGAAATCATTCGTAGAGTGCAAAGGCATAAGGGAGCTTGACTGCGAGACCTACAAGTCGAGCAGGGACGAAAGTCGGGCTTAGTGATCCGGTGGTTCCGCATGGAAGGGCCATCGCTCAACGGATAAAAGCTACCCCGGGGATAACAGGCTTATCTCCCCCAAGAGTCCACATCGACGGGGAGGTTTGGCACCTCGATGTCGGCTCATCGCATCCTGGGGCTGTAGTCGGTCCCAAGGGTTGGGCTGTTCGCCCATTAAAGCGGTACGCGAGCTGGGTTCAGAACGTCGTGAGACAGTTCGGTCCCTATCCGTCGTGGGCGTAGGAAATTTGAGAGGAGCTGTCCTTAGTACGAGAGGACCGGGATGGACGCACCGCTGGTGTACCAGTTGTTCTGCCAAGGGCATAGCTGGGTAGCTATGTGCGGAAGGGATAAGTGCTGAAAGCATCTAAGCATGAAGCCCCCCTCAAGATGAGATTTCCCATAGCGTAAGCTAGTAAGATCCCTGAAAGATGATCAGGTTGATAGGTTCGAGGTGGAAGCATGGTGACATGTGGAGCTGACGAATACTAATAGATCGAGGACTTAACCATATAATATGTAGCAATGTTATCTAGTTTTGAAGGAATATGCCTTCATAGTTTGGTGATGATGGCAGAGAGGTCACACCCGTTCCCATACCGAACACGGAAGTTAAGCTCTCTAGCGCCGATGGTAGTTGGGACCTTGTCCCTGTGAGAGTAGGACGTCGCCAAGCAACTAAACACGAGTCAAATGACTCGTGTTTTTTCGTGTTTTCTTTTATAATCCATAGTAATTAAAAAATGTGTTTAAATAATTATTATTTTGATTAAATACAGGGGAATGTGGCTAGGATAGTGAATAAGCAAAAGAGTTGCAAATTTTATTAATACGTATATAATTAAAGTCAAAGATAGTCAAAGTCAATAAAGGTGGCGGATAAATGAGAAATATATCTGATATCATTGAGCAATATCTAAAGCAAGTTATTGACTTAAGTAATAATAATGTGATTGAAATCAAAAGAAATGAGATTGCGGATCGATTCGAGTGCGTACCATCTCAAATCAATTATGTAATCAATACCCGTTTTACGATAGAAAGAGGATTTGTAGTAGAAAGTAAACGTGGTGGAGGAGGTTACATTCGCATTATAAAAGTCAAACTGCATGACGATATAGACATGATTGATCAAATGCTTCATATGATTGATCATAGCGTTGCGCAAGGGAATGCAGAGAGTATGATTATACGTTTAATAGAAGAGGGAATCATAACAAATCGTGAAGCTAAACTTATGTTAAGTGTACTAGATCGTTCTGTATTATCAATGGATGTTCCTTCTCGAGATGAACTTAGGGCTCGAATATTATGCGCAATGTTAAGAACACTGAAATATAAATAAATATAGCTTTTGTAAAAGAATAATAACTAAGAGATAAGGCAGTTAAATATTGTAGAGGTTTTGAAAAAAGAACACGCACTTTTATTTAAACAAGTAAAGGAAAGTGAACAATCTAGTAATGTATGAAAATTACTATCAGATAGATCGTTCCTATTGTAAAGGTGGGGATAGTGATGACTTGTCAAAACTGTAATATAAGACCAGCAACTTTACATTATACAAAAGTAATCAACGAAAAGAAGACGGAAGTTCATCTTTGTGAGCAATGTGCAGAACAAAGTGGCTATACGTCTTTCTTTCAATCACCGCAGTCTAACTTTTCATTCCATGATTTATTTGCTGGGTTATTACACGGTGAATCAACAATGTTTGAAGAAGGACAAAACGGGCTTTCGAATACAAGTATATTAAGGTGTCCAGATTGTAAGATGACATATGAGCAATTTACAAAGGTGGGACGGTTTGGATGTGCTTCTTGTTACGATACATTTAAGGAACATTTAAAGCCATTATTAAAACGTCTGCACGGCGGACATACAGATCATTGTGGAAAAATTCCGGAACGTATAGAAGGAAATCTTCACTTAAAGAAAGAATTAGATGAACTAAAACTCATTCTGAAACAATACGTACAGAAAGAGGAGTTTGAGAAAGCTGCTGAAGTAAGGGATAATATTCGAGGTCTTGAAAATCAGCTTAGTGAGCATAGAGAGGGGGAATAGTTCTATGTCACTGGACAAAATTATGAATGAAGCGATTAGTCCATGGATGAAGGGGGATGGCCCTGATTCTGATATTGTTTTAAGTAGTCGAATTCGTTTGGCTCGTAATTTTAAAAAATATCAATTCTCTACTATGCAAAACGAAGAAGAAGCTAGACAGATTCATGAATTATTTAAAAAGGAATTTATAAATAAAACGGTAGAACCTTTTGGAGAGTTTGAACTATTAAAAATGAATGAATTAACGCCTCTTCAAAGGAGAGTATTAGTTGAAAAGCATTTAATTAGTCCTAACCTTGCAGGAACAGAATATGGAGCATGTCTATTATCAGAAAGCGAACATATTAGTGTTATGCTTAATGAAGAAGACCACATTAGGATACAGTGCTTATTTTCAGGGTTACAGTTATCAGAGGCTATTCAAAGTGCCAATCAAATAGATAATTGGATAGAGGAAGAGGTTGAATATGCTTTTGATGAATCACTTGGATATATAACGAGCTGCCCTACTAACGTTGGTACAGGATTGAGGGCTTCCGTAATGATTCACTTACCGGGACTCGTTTTAACGAAAAGAATTAGCCGCATTATACAAGTAATTCAAAAATTAGGGTTAGTAGTAAGAGGAATATATGGTGAAGGTAGCGAAGCGTTAGGTAATATATTTCAAGTGTCAAATCAAATGACGCTAGGAAAATCTGAAGAAGATATTATTGCAGATTTAAAAAGTGTCATTCAACAAATCATACAGCAAGAAAAAATGGCTAGAGAATTAATTGTACAAAATTCAAGTATTGAGCTTGAAGATAAGGTTTATCGCTCTTATGGCATACTAGCAAACAGTCGGTTAATTCAATCTGCAGAAGCGGCCACTTGCTTATCAGATGTACGACTTGGTATTGATTTAGGATATATAAAAGGTGTATCGAGAAATATTTTGACTGAGCTAATGGTTCTTACACAACCAGGCATTTTACAACAATATGCAGGCGGACCTTTAGGACCAGAAGAAAGAGATTATCGAAGAGCAACCTTAATCCGTGAGCGATTACGTATTGAAAAAAACTAAGCGCAAGTAGGAGGCGATTTCTATGATGTTTGGAAGATTTACAGAAAGAGCACAGAAAGTATTAGCTTTATCTCAAGAGGAAGCAATTCGTATTGGGCATAATAATATTGGAACAGAACACATTTTACTTGGGCTTGTACGCGAAGGGGAAGGAATTGCAGCAAAAGCGTTAATTGCTCTTGGATTAAGTCCAGAGAAGGTTCAAAAAGAGGTAGAAGCGTTAATTGGACGCGGAACAGAAGCTTCTCAAACTGTACATTATACACCGCGTGCTAAAAAGGTTATTGAGTTGTCTATGGATGAAGCTCGTAAATTAGGTCATTCTTACGTTGGAACAGAACATATCTTACTTGGTTTAATCCGTGAAGGTGAAGGTGTAGCAGCACGTGTTTTAAATAACTTAGGTGTTAGCCTAAATAAGGCAAGACAACAAGTATTGCAACTCCTTGGAAGTAATGAAGCAAGTTCAGGTCACCAAGGTGGTTCTTCAACGAATGCAAATACACCGACACTGGATAGCTTAGCACGTGATTTAACAGTTGTTGCACGTGAAAATCGTCTAGATCCTGTTATCGGTCGTGGTAAAGAAATTCAACGTGTAATTGAAGTTTTAAGCCGTAGAACAAAAAACAATCCTGTATTAATTGGAGAACCTGGTGTAGGTAAAACGGCAATTGCAGAAGGATTAGCACAACAAATTGTAAATAATGAAGTTCCTGAAACATTAAGAGATAAGCGTGTTATGACACTAGATATGGGGACAGTTGTAGCTGGAACGAAATATCGTGGTGAATTTGAAGATCGTTTAAAGAAAGTTATGGATGAAATCCGTCAAGCTGGAAACATTATTCTATTTATTGATGAACTTCATACATTAATTGGTGCAGGTGGAGCAGAAGGTGCAATTGATGCATCTAACATTTTAAAACCATCTTTAGCACGCGGAGAGTTACAATGTATTGGGGCGACAACCTTAGATGAATATCGTAAATATATTGAAAAAGACGCGGCTTTAGAAAGACGTTTCCAACCAATTCACGTTGATGAGCCAAGTTTAGACGAATCAACTCAAATATTGAAAGGTTTGCGTGATCGTTACGAAGCGCATCACCGTGTATCTATTACAGATGATGCAATTGATGCAGCTGTAAAGCTTTCAGACCGCTATATTACAGATCGTTTCTTACCAGATAAAGCAATTGATTTAATTGATGAAGCTGCTTCAAAGGTTCGCTTACGCTCTTATACAACACCACCAAATCTAAAAGAGCTTGAAGTAAAACTTGAGGAAATTAGAAAAGAAAAAGATGCAGCTGTGCAAAGTCAAGAATTTGAAAAAGCTGCTTCCTTACGTGATATGGAACAACGCTTACGTGAAAAGTTAGAAGATACGAAGCGTCAATGGAAAGAGCAACAAGGAAAAGAAAACTCAGAAGTGACAGTAGAAGATATTGCAAATGTCGTTTCTACGTGGACTCGTATACCGGTTTCTAAACTTGCACAAACAGAGACTGATAAATTATTAAACTTAGAATCCATTCTTCACAACCGTGTTATTGGTCAAGATGAAGCGGTAGTAGCTGTAGCGAAAGCTGTTCGTCGTGCTAGAGCAGGATTGAAAGATCCAAAACGTCCGATTGGTTCATTTATTTTCTTAGGACCAACAGGTGTAGGTAAAACAGAACTAGCAAGAGCATTAGCAGAATCTATGTTCGGTGATGAGGATGCAATGATTCGCATCGATATGTCTGAGTACATGGAGAAGCATTCGACTTCTCGTTTAGTTGGATCTCCTCCAGGATATGTTGGATATGAAGAAGGTGGACAATTAACAGAAAAGGTTCGCCGTAAGCCATATTCAGTTGTCCTATTAGATGAAGTAGAGAAAGCTCATCCTGATGTGTTTAACATTTTACTACAAGTATTAGAAGATGGTCGCTTAACGGATTCTAAAGGGCGTACAGTTGATTTCCGTAATACAATTGTTATTATGACATCTAACGTTGGTGCAGATGCGTTAAAACGTAATAAACATCTTGGATTTAACGTACAAGATGAGAGCCGCGATTATTCAGATATGAAAGGTAAAGTAATGGATGAACTGAAAAAGGCATTTCGTCCAGAATTCTTAAACCGTATTGATGAAATTATCGTGTTCCATATGCTTGAGAAAAAACATATTCAAGAGATTGTAACACTTATGGTGAATCAGTTAGTGAAGCGCTTAAAAGAGCAAGAGATTGAATTGCATTTAACAGAAGGAGCGATTTCAGCCATTGCTGATAAAGGATTTGACCGAGAATACGGTGCTCGTCCGCTTCGTAGAGCAATTCAGAAACATGTAGAAGATAGACTATCGGAAGAACTTTTAAAAGGTGCTATTGAGAAAGGACAAAAAGTTATCTTTGATGTTGAAGGGGAATCATTTGTCATTCATAGTGCTGAAAAGGTAAAATAAGTATAGACAAACTAAGAGGGCTACGAGATAGCCCTCTTTCTTGTACGAGAAGGATAAACTGTTTATAGATGAAAGTGAAGTGAAATATAAAACGATATGGCTAAAAAGAAAACAAAATTCACATGTCAAGAGTGTGGTTATCAGTCACCAAAATATATGGGGAAGTGCCCTGGTTGTGGTCAATGGAATACGCTTGTTGAAGAGATGGAACCGGTTGTATCATCAAGACGCCTTAATTATGCCAATGCAATTCAATCGGAAGTAACAAAACCAAGACGCCTAACAGAAGTAGAAACAAAATCTGAGGCACGTATTGAAACGAAATTCCAAGAGTTTAACCGTGTACTTGGTGGTGGGATTGTAGATGGATCCTTAGTACTTATTGGTGGAGACCCTGGGATTGGGAAATCAACATTGTTATTACAAATTTCATCGCAATTAGCAGATTCTTCATATGATGTACTATACATATCAGGTGAGGAGTCAGCAAAGCAGATTAAACTTCGTGCAGATCGTTTGCATGTAAAGGGTAGTAATCTATTTGTTGTAGCAGAAACTGATCTACAGCGAATTGCAGCGCACATTGAAGAAATGAATCCAGCTTTTGTTGTTATTGACTCTATTCAAACGATACATTTACCTGAAGTGACGTCAGCCCCAGGAAGTGTAGCGCAAGTACGTGAATGTACAGCGGAATTAATGAAACTTGCAAAAACGAAAGGAATTCCTATTTTTATCGTCGGACATGTAACAAAAGAGGGGGCAATTGCAGGACCTCGTATGTTAGAACATATGGTCGATGCAGTTCTTTACTTTGAAGGAGATCGTCATCATACATATCGTATTTTGCGAGCTGTGAAGAATCGTTTTGGCTCCACGAATGAAATGGGTATTTTTGAAATGAAAGAGCTCGGTCTTGCGGAAGTCTTAAACCCTTCTGAAATTTTTCTTGAGGAAAGACCCGTTGGAGTCGCAGGATCAACAGTAGTTGCCTCAATGGAAGGAACAAGACCGGTTTTAGTAGAAATACAAGCATTAATATCCCCTACTAGTTTTGGAAACCCTCGAAGAATGGCGACGGGAATTGATCATAACCGTGTATCGCTTATTATGGCAGTGCTAGAAAAAAGAACAGGTTTATTATTGCAAAACCAAGACGCATATTTAAAAGTAGCAGGTGGTTTGAAATTAGATGAACCAGCAATTGATTTAGCTGTGGCTTTAAGTATTGCTTCAAGTTTTAGAGATAAATCTACGACACCAACTGATGCAGTAATAGGAGAAGTAGGATTAACTGGAGAAATAAGAAGAGTATCAAGAATTGAACAACGTGTACAAGAAGCAGCTAAATTAGGATTTCAACGTGCTATTATTCCTAGAAAAAATTTGGGAGGATGGACAATTCCGGATGGGATTGAGGTAGTAGGTGTATCTAATTTAGGGGAAGCGCTTCGTTTGACATTAGGAGGCTAGGCTATGGAAGAAAACAAGCAACGTGTCAAAAGTATGATTAATATTTTACAGCTCGTGGCCCCAGGAACACCACTGCGCGAAGGGATAGATAATGTGCTTCGCGCACAAACAGGGGGACTAATTGTTCTTGGATATAATGAACAAATTAAAAGTATTGTTGATGGGGGATTTCACATTAATTGTGCATTCTCTCCTGCTAGTTTATACGAATTAGCAAAAATGGATGGGGCACTTATTTTAAATGAAACTGGAAGTAAAATTTTAATTGCAAATGCACAGTTAGTTCCAGAGGCATCTATTGATTCTATTGAAACAGGTATGCGCCACCGGACGGCAGAGCGTGTAGCAAAGCAGACAGGTAGTCTCGTTGTGGCTATTTCACAAAGACGTAACGTAATTACACTATATCAAGGGAATTTACGTTATACACTAAAGGATATAGGTGTTATTTTAACAAAGGCAAACCAAGCTATTCAAACGTTAGAAAAATATAAGGCTGTATGGAATGATGGTATTACGAATTTGGGCATTCTAGAATTTGAAGAAGTCGTTACAATGTCCGAGGTGGTTCATGTGTTACATAGTGTTGAAATGGTACTGCGGATTAAAAATGAAATATTGAGCTATATTCATGAGTTAGGAACGGAAGGTAGGTTAATTCGTTTACAACTTACAGAACTACTAGCTGATTTAGAGGCAGAGGCAGCGTTATTAATTAAAGATTATTATCAAGAAAAAACACAAGACCATCATCAAATTTTGAAAAAGTTACAAGATCTTGCGAATACACAACTTCTAGAGGATAGCGATTTAGTTAAATTGCTTGGCTATCCAGGACAAATGAGTTTAGAAGAAAGTGTGACGCCGAGAGGATACCGAATCACAAGCAAAATTTCGCGCGTTCCGCCACTTATCATTGAAAATTTAATTAATCGATTTAAGACTTTGCAAGGTGTTTGTCGAGCAACTATTAATGAATTGGATGATGTGGAAGGAATTGGAGAAGTAAGGGCGAAGAAAATACGAGAAGGCTTAAAAAGAATCCAAGAGCATCTCTATATGAGTAGACACAATTAAGAATATTACATTGATTCCATAATATAACGACACTAGAACATTTTTGGTATAAGATATGGTATATTGGTAAATAAAACTATTTATAAAAAAACACGTCCGCTTTTGCATTCGGCGTTTTGATTAGCGAAACAATGGTTAATAATGAGTAGGAGGTGGTTGGATGTTAAAACGGATTGTACAGCTCTTCTTTCTAGTAATTGGCGGAGCGTTAGGGATTTACTTAATCCCAAAAGTTATTAATGTATTAGACATCGGTGCCGTTCCTTTATTGGAAGGATCGTATGTTCGTGCAATTATTGGTGCAATTATTTTATTTTTAACAACATTTTGGCTTGTAGATTATATTGTTCAACTTATTAAGCATATTGAAGAGGCTCTTGTAAAGGCGCCTGTAGCGGATGTTTTATTTGGTACATTAGGGTTAATCTCTGGTCTTATTGTTGCATATTTAATTTTAATACCAATTCGTGAATTTACAATTCCAGTTATTAGCACAGTGTTGCAAGTGTTCTTTACTCTTTTACTTGGATATTTAGGATTCCAAGTAGGGTTTAAAAAGAGGAATGAATTGCTAGGATTATTTACATTACCACAACGTGGGAAGAAGAAAAATAATAATAGTGAGAATGAAGAAACTGAGGTAGAAGAATCTACAACTCATTGGAAAATTCTCGATACGAGTGTAATTATCGATGGGCGTATTGCTGATATTTGCCAAACAAAGTTTTTAGAAGGAACAATTGTGATTCCACAATTCGTGCTAGAAGAACTTCAGCACATTGCCGATTCTTCTGATGCTTTAAAGCGTAATCGTGGTCGCAGAGGATTAGATATTTTAAATCGTATTCAAAAAGAGATGCCGATTCCGGTAGAAATTTATGAAGGCGATTTCGATGATATTCAAGAAGTGGATAGCAAACTTGTAAAGTTGGCGAAAATCACTGGTGGAACGGTAGTAACGAATGATTTCAATTTAAACAAAGTTTCTGAATTACAAGGGGTAACGGTGTTAAATATTAACGATTTAGCTAATGCAATTAAACCTGTTGTACTCCCAGGTGAAGAACTGAGTGTTTATGTTGTCAAAGATGGAAAAGAACAAAATCAAGGTGTTGCATATTTAGATGATGGCACGATGATTGTAGTAGAAGATGGTCGAGAATATGTAGGTTCACAACTCAATGTGCTTGTTACTAGTGTGTTACAAACATCGGCTGGGCGTATGATTTTCGCCAAACGTAAATTATTAGAAAAAGCATTATAAGTAGAGGATTATTAATATGTATACATTAATTATTCCAGCAGCTGGTCAAGGGAAGCGGATGGGTGCTGGTAAAAATAAGTTGTTCTTACTTATTAATGAAGTACCGATTATTGTGCATACGTTACGTGCTTTTGAAAAAGATAAAGCGTGCAAAAGTATTATTATGGCAATTAACGAAGAAGAACGTCCGTATTTTGAAGAATTAATGCAGAAGTATCCAATTGAAAAGCCAGTACAATTTATTCAGGGCGGAGCCGAAAGACAAGATAGTGTATATAACGCCATTCAGCATACTAGTGATGTTGAGTATGTTCTTGTACATGACGGCGCGCGTCCATTTGTAACGAACAAAGTGATTCAAGATGTATTAACTGCAGCGGAAAAATATGGAGCGTCCATTTGTGCGGTACCAGTGAAAGATACAGTTAAGAAAGTAGAGCAGGGTATCGTTGTCGAAACGGTAGAAAGATCTCAGCTCAAAGCTGTACAAACACCACAAGGGTTCGCTGTTTCTCTTTTGTTAGAAGCTCATAGAAGTGCAAAACAGGGTTGTTTCCTTGGTACAGATGATGCAAGCCTCGTAGAACGTATCGGGAAGCAAGTAGGTGTAGTAGAGGGGAGTTACTATAATATTAAAGTGACGACTCCAGAGGATTTATTAATTGCTGAAAGTTTCCTTCATGTTCAAAAGAAATGAAAGTGATGATTATAGCGAAAAAAAGCTCGGCAACAGCCGGGCTTTTCTTTATAAGGATAGCGATATAATATAGAATCATAAAGCTCTGTAGTTTAGCTTGAGGAGGATGTAAAAAATGTTTCGAATTGGACAAGGTTTTGATGTGCATGAGTTTGCGGAAGGTAGACCGTTAATTATTGGTGGAATTACAATTCCTCATGAGAAAGGATTAATTGGTCATTCAGATGCAGACGTATTGTTACATACGATTGCGGATGCATGTTTAGGTGCAATTGCAGCTGGGGATATTGGAAAGCATTTCCCTGATACAGATCCTGCTTTTAAAGATGCTGATTCAGCTGTATTGCTGCAAAAGGTTTGGGAATTTGTACGTGAACAAGGTTACGAGTTAGGGAATCTAGATTGTACAATTATTGCTCAAAAGCCAAAGATGGCACCGCATATTGAAAGTATGCGTAAACGTATTAGTGAACTATTAGAAACGTCTATTGACAATATCAATGTAAAAGCAACAACAACAGAAAAATTAGGATTTACAGGTAGAGAAGAAGGAATTGCTTCTCAAGCAGTTGTTTTATTACAGAAAAAATAATGGTTTTTAATTCGTAAGATGGATAATCACATTTTTTTGGTGTACAATTATAGAATGTGTTGACATTAAGAATGGAAGGTGTACCAATTATGGAAAAGCAAGTGAGAGTGCGCTATGCGCCAAGTCCAACAGGACACTTACATATCGGAAATGCGCGTACGGCATTATTTAATTATTTATTTGCTCGTCATCAAGATGGTAAGTTTATTATTCGTATTGAAGATACTGATGTGAAACGTAATGTTGCTGGTGGAGAAGAAAGCCAATTAAAATACTTGAAATGGCTCGGTATGGACTGGGATGAAGGTGTTGATGTTGGTGGTGAATTTGGACCATATCGTCAAACAGAGCGTTTAGATATTTATAAAAAATTATATGAAGATTTATTAGAACGCGGTTTAGCTTACAAATGTTATATGACAGAAGAAGAGCTAGAAGCAGAGCGTGAAGGACAAATCTCTCGTGGTGAAACACCGCGTTATGCTGGAAACCACCGTGATTTAACTGAGGAGCAAATGAAGGGATTTGAGGCTGAAGGCCGCATTCCGAGTATTCGTTTCCGTGTACCGGTTGATCGCGACTACACGTTTAAAGATATTGTAAAAGATGAAGTTGCATTCCATTCAAATGATTTCGGTGATTTCGTTATCGTGAAAAAAGATGGAATTCCAACTTATAACTTTGCGGTAGCGGTAGATGATCACTTAATGGAGATTACACATGTACTTCGTGGTGATGATCATATTTCAAATACGCCAAAACAAATGATGATTTACGAAGCTTTCGGTTGGGATATTCCGCAATTTGGTCATATGACTTTAATTGTAAACGAAAGCCGTAAAAAGTTAAGTAAGCGTGATGAATCTATTATTCAATTTATTGAGCAATATAAAGAGCTTGGATATCTTCCAGAAGCGATCTTTAACTTTATTGCACTACTAGGTTGGTCGCCAGTAGGAGAAGAAGAAATCTTCTCTCAAGAAGAATTTATCAAAATGTTCGATGCAGCTCGTTTATCAAAATCACCTGCATTATTTGATTCTCAAAAACTAAAATGGATGAACAACCAATATATGAAAAAGCAAGATTTAGATACGGTGGTAGAATTAAGCTTACCGCATCTAGTGAAAGCTGGACGTATAGGTGAAACTTTAAGCGAACAAGAACAAGCTTGGATTCGTGATGTAATTGCGTTATATCATGAACAAATGAGTTTTGGAGCTGAAATTGTAGAGCTTTCTGAAATGTTCTTCAAAGATCATGTTGATTATGAAGAAGAAGGACAAGAAGTATTAAAAGGTGAACAAGTACCAGAAGTACTTCGTGCATTTGCGGGTCAAGTAGAAGCACTAGAAGCGATGGAACCAGCAGCAATTAAGGCGGCTATTAAAGCAGTGCAAAAGGAAACAGGTCATAAAGGTAAAAACTTATTTATGCCAATCCGTGTTGCAACTACTGGTCAAACACATGGCCCAGAGCTTCCTAATGCTATTGCACTTCTTGGAAAAGAAAAAGTTTTAAATCGTCTTCAAAAAGTAATTGGTTAACATTTTCTAGATTTAGAAATATAATAAGTATACTTAAAACCTAATAAGGAAAAGCGACGAGAAGGAGAAGTAGAAAATCAGGCTTTTTACAGAGAGAACCACCTTTAGGCTGGAAGTGGTTTATAAGCGGATTTTTGAAATGCCCCTTCGAGTCTTCTGCTGAACAGCGAATTGTTTTGTGAAACGTCTTAGGGCGTAAAGTAAGCAGAAGCGGTGTACACCGTTATCATAGATGAGTTTGAGGCTTTCTTTAGCCTAAACAGAGTGGAACCGCGCTTATAAGGCGTCTCTGTCAATATGACAGAGGCGTCTTTTTTATACCGTAAAAATGGGTGTGAGTATAAGTTTTATCCCCGTGTATAAAGATTTAGGGGGATAAGTAGGGAGTTAGTTCACTCGAAAAAGCAGCCCATAAAGGGGAGGGAGCGTCGATGTTTAAGAGGCTTCGGGAAGATATTGAAGTCGTTTTTGAACAGGATCCAGCGGCAAGAAGTTATTTCGAAGTCATTTTGACTTACTCTGGATTACATGCAGTTTGGGCCCATCGAATTGCACATGCTTTTTATAAAAAGAATTTCTTCTTTATTGCACGTTGGATCTCACAAGTTAGTCGTTTTTTTACCGGTATTGAGATTCATCCAGGAGCAACAATTGGTCGTCGTTTTTTCATAGACCATGGAATGGGGGTTGTAATTGGAGAAACGTGCGAGATTGGTGATAATGTAACGATCTATCAAGGTGTTACATTAGGTGGTACGGGTAAAGAAAAGGGGAAGAGGCACCCTACAATTCAGGATAATGTATTAATTGCAACAGGTGCTAAAGTACTAGGTTCTATTACAGTTGGAGAGAATTCTAAAATTGGAGCAGGGTCTGTCGTATTAAAAGAAGTGCCTGCACATTCTACAGTTGTAGGTATACCTGGCCGAGTCGTTATTCAAAATGGAGTAAAGATCGGTCAAGAATTAAATCATTCTGACCTTCCAGACCCAATTTTTGATAAGTTAAAGGTCATGGAAGTAGAACTTGATAAATTGAAAAAACAACTTGAAGTAAAGGTAGAAAGGAAGGATAAAAATGACTATTCACATTTATAATACGTTAACGCGTCAAAAGGAAGAGTTTACTCCATTAGAAGAAAATAAGGTAAAGATGTATGTGTGTGGACCTACAGTTTATAACTATATTCACATTGGGAATTCAAGACCACCTATGGTATTTGATACGGTACGCCGTTATTTAGAATATAAAGGGTATGATGTGCAGTATGTATCTAACTTTACTGACGTAGATGATAAATTAATTAAAGCAGCAAATGAATTAGGTGAAGATGTGCCGACAATTGCTGACCGTTTCGTTGAAGCGTATTTTGAAGATGTAACGGCACTAGGTTGCAAACATGCAACAGTTCATCCGCGTGTAACGGAAAATATGGATATCATTATTGAATTTATTCAAGAACTTGTGAATAAAGGATATGCATATGAATCAGAAGGTGATGTGTACTTTAGAACGAAGGAATTTGAAGGATACGGTAAATTATCGCATCAACCAATCGCCGACTTACGTCACGGTGCACGCATTGAAGTAGGAGAAAAGAAACAAGATCCTCTTGATTTTGCTCTATGGAAAGCTGCGAAAGAAGGAGAAATCTTCTGGGAAAGCCCTTGGGGGAAAGGTCGTCCAGGCTGGCATATTGAATGCTCAGCAATGGCGCGTAAATACTTAGGAGATACAATCGATATTCATGCTGGTGGTCAAGACTTGGCATTTCCTCATCATGAGAATGAAATTGCGCAGTCTGAGGCATTAACAGGAAAAACATTTGCACGTTATTGGATGCACAATGGATATATTAATATTAATAATGAGAAGATGTCTAAGTCACTGGGGAACTTCATTTTAGTTCACGATATCATTAAGCAATATGATCCACAGCTAATTAGATTCTTTATGCTATCGGTACATTACCGTCACCCAATTAATTTCAGTGAAGATTTACTACAAAGTACAAATAACGGACTGGAAAGAATTAAAACGGCTTACGGTAATTTAAAACACCGTATGGAAAGTAGTACTGATTTAACAGATCATAATGAGAAATGGTTAGCGGAACTGGAAAAATTCCAGACTGCATTTGAAGAAGCAATGAATGATGACTTCAACACTGCTAATGCAATCACTGAGTTATATAATGTAGCAAATCATGCAAATCAATATTTACTGGAAGAACATACGTCTACAGTTGTAATTGAAGCATACGTAAAACAACTTGAAACATTATTTGATATTTTAGGGTTAGAATTAGCGCAAGAAGAGTTGCTTGATGAAGAAATTGAGGTACTTATTCAAAAGCGCATTGAAGCTCGTAAAAATCGTGATTTTGCGTTATCGGATCAAATTCGCGATGATTTAAAAGACCGTAATATTATTTTAGAAGATACCGCTCAAGGTACAAGATGGAAAAGAGGATAAGAATGATTGATGCAAAGCAATTAAACAGCTTAGCGTTAGCATATATGGGTGATGCGGTATATGAACAATATATCCGCTATCACCTACTTCAAAAAGGGAAAGTTCGTCCTAATCAATTGCATCGATTAGGGACAAGCTTTGTTTCGGCAAAAGCGCAGGCGAAAGTGGTTTATCATTTATTAGAGACAGCATTTTTAACAGAGGAAGAAGAGGCGGTACTAAGAAGAGGGCGTAATGCAAATTCAGGTACTGTCCCGAAAAATACTGATGTACAAACATATCGATATAGTACAGCCTTTGAAGCGCTAATTGGCTATCATCACTTATTAAATAATCGTGAAAGATTAGACGAAATTGTATATAAGGCAATTGCTGTTTTAGAAGAAAAGGAAGGGGGCACATCATCATGAGTAGTGAATATATTATCGGACGTAACCCTGTAATTGAAGCGTTACGCTCAGGAAGAGATATTAATAAAATTTGGATCGCGGAAGGTGCTGCCAAAGGACAAATACAAATTGTACTAGCACTAGCGAAAGAAAATAAGATTATTTTACAACATGCACCAAAGAAGAAGTTAGACCAGTTAGTTGAGGGGAACCATCAAGGTGTAATTGCTCAAGTGGCTGCATATCAATATGCTGAGCTAGAAGATCTATTTAAAGTGGCAGAGAAGCGTAACGAAGATCCGTTCTTCTTAATTTTAGATGAAATCGAAGACCCGCATAACCTAGGTTCTATTATGCGTACTGCGGATGCAACAGGAGCTCATGGAATTATTATTCCGAAAAGAAGAGCTGTGGGACTTACTGCATCAGTTGCGAAAGCATCGACTGGAGCAATTGAATATATTCCTGTTGCACGTGTAACGAATTTATCTCGTACAATCGATGAATTAAAAGAACGTGGACTTTGGATTGCTGGTACAGATGCAAAAGGGAAAACGGATTACCGTAATTTAGATGGTAAAATGCCAATTGGATTAGTAATTGGAAGTGAAGGAAAAGGTATGAGTCGTATTATTGGTGAAAAATGTGATTTCTTAATTACTTTACCGATGGTCGGTAAAGTTACATCCTTAAATGCTTCAGTAGCCGCAAGTTTGTTAATGTATGAGGTATATCGTAAGCGTCACGAAATTGGTAAATAAAAAATGAACGATATTTTAATCGTTGACGGTTACAACATTATCGGAGCTTGGGGAGACTTGAAGAAACTACGGGATGTAGATTTGCAATCATCAAGAGATGCACTGATTGATAAGATGGCGGATTACCAAGGATACACAGGTACAAAGGTAATGATAGTTTTTGATGCTTATACAGTCCAAGGTATTGAAAAAAAGATGAAACAATCGCGTGTGGAAGTCATATTCACGAGGAAGAATCAAACTGCAGATGAAAAGATAGAGCAGCTTGCGATTGAGCTTAGAAATATAAATACGCAAATATATGTTGCGACTTCTGATTATACGGAACAATGGGTTATATTTGCGCAAGGTGCTCTTCGGAAATCTGCACGTGAATTGGAGTTGGAAGTACAAGCGATGGAGCAACAAGTAAGAAGGCGTACACAAGACACAAAAGAAAAGCAACCCGCCATGCGAAAGATATTTAGTAAAGATATTACAGAAAAATTAGAAAAATTAAGAAGAGGAGAGCGTTGAAGCATTGACGCTCTTTATCTTTTTACTGTATAATATTGCTAAATAAATAGCGGTCGGAGGGATCAAGGTGGAAGCAGGCTTCGTAAGTGTAGGCGACGTTACATTTCGTGATTTAGAGGATGAGGCAATCGTTGAGTTAGTTCGAAAAGGTAATACTGACGCTCTAGAATATTTGATTCACAAATATAAGAACTTTGTTCGCGCGAAATCGAGATCTTATTTCTTAGTGGGTGCCGATCGAGAAGATATTGTTCAAGAAGGTATGATTGGATTGTTTAAAGCGATTCGTGATTATAAAGAGGACAAGCTGTCTTCATTCAAAGCATTTGCTGAACTGTGTATCACTCGGCAAATTATTACCGCTATTAAAACAGCAACAAGGCAAAAACATATTCCGTTAAATTCATATGTGTCTTTAGATAAGCCGATTTATGATGAGGAATCTGATCGGACATTATTAGATGTTATTTCGGAAGCGAAGGTAACGGATCCTGAAGAAATGATTATAAGTCAGGAAGAATATACAGACATAGAATCTAAAATATCTGAATTATTAAGCGATTTAGAAAGAAAAGTGCTTTCTTTATATCTAGATGGTCGTTCTTATCAAGAGATTTCGGAACAGTTAAATAGACATGTGAAATCTATTGATAACGCTTTACAGAGGGTGAAGCGGAAATTGGAACGATATATGGAAATGAGAGAGAGTACTACTTTAAATTCATAACAAATGCTACAGGTGTAAAAAATCACCTGTTTTCTTTTTGTAGAGAGTGCAAAAGGCATGTCATTGACATTGTCTTTTGTTGTATGATACATTTTTAGGGACATAATGTTACAAGGTTGGTGTAACTAATGAGGAAAAAAGTTGTACTCTCATGTGAAGAGTGTAAAAATCGAAACTACTCTACGATGAAAGATACGAGCTCAGTAGAGCGACTTGAAATAAAGAAGTTTTGTAAAACATGCAATCAGCATACAGTTCACAAGGAAACAAAATAAATAATTGAAATAATACACTGGAGGTCCCGTAGATGCGTTTAACGAACTTTTTCGGCGATGTAGGTCGCGAAATGAAAAAAGTAAGTTGGCCTAAAAAAGATGAATTACTCCGTTCAACAGCGACTGTTATCGCTACAGTTGTCTTCTTTGCGATTTTCTTCGCAGTGGTTGATATGGGCATTTCTTCTTTAATTCGGTTAATTCTTGGTTAATTCTTGAATAAGAAGCACTTATCCATGATATAATGTTATTTATAAGAACTGTGTAAAGGCCCGGTGAACGGGTTTTTTCATTTGCGCAAAAAAATGTACGTCAGGGAGGGAAGGACGCTCGTCCTAAATGAATGGAAAAAAGTTGGTATGTTGTCCATACTTATTCTGGATATGAAAATAAAGTAAAAGCAAACCTAGAGAAACGTGTAGAATCAATGGGTATGCAAGATAAAATTTTCCGTGTTGTTGTCCCGGAAGAAGTAGAAGTAGAAATGAAAAACGGTAAAGAAAAATTAATGAAAAGAAAAGTGTTCCCAGGTTATGTATTAGTAGAATTAATCATGACTGATGACTCTTGGTATGTTGTACGTAACACGCCGGGTGTAACTGGGTTCGTTGGTTCTTCTGGTTCTGGATCTAAACCATCACCTCTATTAGAAGAGGAAGTGGTTACCATTATGAAGCATATGGGAATGGACAACGAAGTGGTTGATTTCGACTTTGAACTTCATGAGACAGTGCGTGTAAATGAGGGGCCATTCGCAGATTATACAGGTGCTATTGAAGAAATTGATGTGGAGAAGAAAAAGGTTAGCGTGCTTGTGGACATGTTTGGTCGCGAGACTCCAGTTGAGCTTGACTTCCATCAAATTGAAAAATTATAAAATGAAACTTGAAATGAATTGTAAAAAGTGATAATATCTTTTAAGTCAGTACGTCTTCGTTATCGGAGACGTTTTTTGAAAGATTTTATCCTTACAGATAAAATATGACGTGGGAGGGCAAATCACTGTCCAATTGACCACATCACGGACTTAAGGAGGTGTGTCTCGTGGCTAAAAAGGTAATTAAAATGGTAAAGCTTCAAATTCCTGCAGGTAAAGCTAACCCAGCTCCACCAGTTGGTCCAGCATTAGGACAAGCAGGTGTTAACATCATGGGCTTCTGTAAAGAGTTTAACGCTCGTACAGCTGATCAAGCTGGTCTTATCATCCCTGTTGAAATTACGGTATTTGAGGACCGTTCATTCACTTTCATTACTAAAACTCCTCCTGCTGCTGTTCTTCTTAAGAAAGTAGCTGGTATTGAGTCTGGTTCTGGTGAACCAAACCGTAATAAAGTGGCAACTGTTAAGCGTGATAAAGTACGCGAAATCGCTGAAACTAAAATGCCTGACCTAAACGCTGCTAGTGTAGAAGCTGCAATGCGTATGGTTGAAGGTACTGCACGCAGTATGGGCATCGTTATCGAAGACTAATTCGATTTGTTTTTTTAAAAAGGTTGCGGGTCTGGAATTCCAATTCGCAACCTTTATTATCGTAAATGATTATCGTTTTTAAATAAATGGATGGCGCGCATCCTCAGGTTATACCTGAAAATAAGCGTAAACGTGGGAGGTTATTCCGCTAAAACCACATTCGAGGAGGAAATAAAAATGGCTAAAAGAGGTAAAAAGTACGTAGAAGCTGCAAAGCTTGTTGATCGTGCAACTGCTTACTCTGCAACAGAAGCAGTAGAATTAGTAAAGAAAACAAACACAGCTAAATTTGATGCGACTGTAGAAGTTGCATTCCGTTTAGGTGTTGACCCTAAGAAAGCTGACCAACAAATCCGTGGTGCAGTTGTTCTTCCACACGGTACTGGTAAAGTACAACGTGTATTAGTATTCGCTAAAGGTGAAAAGGCTAAAGAAGCTGAAGCTGCTGGAGCTGACTTCGTAGGCGATGCTGATTACATCGGTAAAATCCAACAAGGTTGGTTCGATTTCGATGTAGTAGTAGCAACTCCTGACATGATGGGTGAAGTTGGTAAACTTGGTCGCGTATTAGGACCTAAAGGTTTAATGCCAAACCCTAAAACTGGAACAGTTACTTTCGATGTAACTAAAGCTGTTAACGAAATCAAAGCTGGTAAAGTTGAATACCGCGTTGATAAAGCTGGTAACATCCACGTTCCAATCGGTAAAGTATCTTTCGAAGATGCTAAATTAGTAGAAAACTTCGGAACAATTGCTGACACTTTACAAAAAGTTAAGCCAGCTGCTGCAAAAGGTACTTACATGAAGAACGTAACAGTTGCTTCTACAATGGGACCTGGCGTACGTGTAGACGTTTCTACATTAGCGTAAAATTTGGAAGTTGACTTCATAAAGAAGTTTTTATATAATCATTTATGTTGTGAATTTAATTAGTGTACCGTAGACAGTAGGTGTCAATAGACTTAATTTCCTACCTAGGTGTTAATATACGAAACGGAATTTTTTTCTGTGACTATATGCCTCCATGTCTATAAGTTGGGCATGGAGGTTTTTAGTGCACTTTCGGTACATCTTCTATATAATCTACAGGAGGTGTAATAACATGAGCAAAGTAATCGAAACTAAACAACAAGTTGTAACTGAAATCGCGGACAAACTTCGCGAAAGTAAATCTACAATCGTTGTTGACTACCGTGGTTTAACAGTTTCTGAAGTAACAGAATTACGTAAAAACTTACGTGAAGCTGGCGTTGAGTTCAAAGTTTACAAAAACTCTTTAACTCGTCGTGCTGCAGAGTCTGCTGAAATGGCTGAGTTAAACGAATTCTTAACAGGACCAAACGCAATCGCGTTCAGTAACGAGGATGTAGTTGCTCCTGCGAAAGTATTAAACGACTTCGCTACAAAACATGAAGCTTTAGAAATTAAAGCTGGTGTAATCGAAGGTAAACTTGTAACACTTGATGAGGTTAAAGCTATCGCTACTCTTCCATCACGTGAAGGCTTACTTTCTATGCTTCTTAGCGTTCTTCAAGCTCCAATCCGTAACCTTGCACTTGCTACTAAAGCAGTTGCAGAACAAAAGGAAGAGCAAGGCGCTTAATTTTTTAAAAGATAATTACTTGTTATCTATAAAACAATACAAACCTATTTAAGGGAGGATATTTACAATGACTAAAGAACAAATCATTGAAGCAGTTAAATCTATGACTGTATTAGAACTTAACGACTTAGTAAAAGCTATCGAGGAAGAATTCGGCGTAACTGCTGCTGCTCCTGTAGCTGTAGCTGGTGGCGCTGGTGAAGCTGCTGCTGAGAAAACTGAATTTGACGTAGTACTTGCAAGTGCTGGCGCTCAAAAAATCAAAGTTATCAAAGCTGTACGTGAAATCACTGGTCTTGGCTTAAAAGAAGCTAAAGAATTAGTTGACAACACTCCAAAAGCAATCAAAGAAGGCGTTTCTAAAGAGGAAGCTGAAGAAATGAAAGCTAAACTTGAAGAAGTTGGCGCTGCTGTAGAAGTTAAGTAATTAACTTTTGATGCTTTAAAAAAAGCTCGCTCTCATGCGAGCTTTTTTTTTAACTGTAAAGAAAAGAGGTGGCCATATGGCAGACCATTATTTTTCTAACGACCCTTCTAGTAAAAGTGATCGTAAACGATGGGAATTTACACTTCGTGGATCTCAATTTACTTTCTTATCTGACCGTGGGGTGTTCTCGAAAAACGAAGTGGACTTTGGTTCTCGTCTTTTAATTGAAGCGTTTCAAGTGCCAGATATTAAAGGTGATATATTAGACGTAGGTTGTGGATATGGACCAATTGGTTTATCGTTGGCGAAAGAGTTTCAAGACCGTAAAGTTCACATGGTGGATGTGAATGAAAGGGCGCTTGAGCTTGCGAAAGAAAATGCCGCTAACAATAGAATTGGAAATGTACGCATTTTTCAAAGTAGCGTCTATGAAAATGTAGATGGTATGTATGCTGCTATTCTATCTAATCCTCCAATTCGTGCAGGTAAAGATATCGTGCATGAGATTTTAGAAAAGGCTGTAGAGTATTTAGTTCCAGGTGGAGAGTTGTGGATTGTTATTCAAAAGAAGCAAGGTGCACCATCTGCACTGAAGAAACTAGAGGAAGTATTTTCTGAAGTCGAAGTTGTAGAAAAGAAAAAAGGATATTATATCATAAAATCAAAAAAACGTTGACGGTTATTTTTGGCTATGTTAACATTATACAATGCCAATATATGATTTTCTGCGTTGAGAAAGATGTATATTTTTGTTTCTCTTGGAAAAGATAGTAAAATCAGCAGATTATGAAACAGAATGATGGTTTTCTTATAGAAGCCATTTTTCTTTTTTGAGCAGGTAGAAAGACTCAACGTATTTATCTTTAAGAGAAAAAACTACGCTAATAGCAGTAGTTGTATTTATTTGTGATTTTGCACAATTTTTTTTGTGCATTTATAATACTCATGATTTGAGGGGTGAAGCAGTTGACAGGTCAACTAGTTCAATACGGACGCCACCGCCAACGAAGAAGTTATGCCCGTATTAGTGAAGTATTAGAGTTACCAAATCTTATCGAAATTCAAACCTCTTCTTATCAGTGGTTTCTTGATGAGGGTTTGCGAGAAATGTTCCAGGACATTTCTCCGATCGAAGACTTTACGGGAAATCTATCGCTTGAATTTATCGACTACAGCTTAGGTGAACCTAAATACTCTGTAGACGAATGCAAAGAGCGTGATGTGACGTATGCAGCACCACTTCGTGTAAAAGTGCGTCTAATCAACAAGGAAACTGGTGAAGTAAAAGAACAAGATGTGTTCATGGGAGATTTCCCACTCATGACAGAGACTGGAACATTCGTAATTAACGGTGCAGAACGTGTTATCGTTTCCCAGTTAGTTCGCTCTCCAAGCGTATACTATAGTGGCAAAGTGGATAAAAACGGAAAACGTGGTTTTACTGCTACTGTAATTCCAAACCGCGGAGCTTGGTTAGAGTATGAGACAGATGCTAAGGATGTTGTATATGTGCGTATTGACCGTACGCGTAAACTTCCTGTAACTGTTTTGTTACGCGCATTAGGGTTTGGCTCTGATCAAGAAATCACCGAGCTTTTAGGTGATAACGAATACTTAAGCAACACATTAGAAAAAGACAACACAGATAGCACAGAAAAAGCATTGCTTGAAATTTATGAGCGTCTACGTCCTGGTGAACCACCAACAGTAGAAAATGCTAAGAGCTTACTTGTGTCTCGTTTCTTCGATCCAAAGCGCTACGATTTAGCAAATGTAGGTCGCTATAAGATCAACAAGAAGTTACACATTAAAAACAGATTGTTTAATCAACGTTTAGCTGAAACGTTAGTGGATCCAGAAACTGGTGAAATTTTAGCGGCGGAAGGAACAATCTTAGATCGTCGTACACTTGATCGCATTTTACCTTACTTAGAGAAAAACATTGGATTCAAAACAGCGAAACCAATGGGTGGAGTGGTAGAAGGCGATGTTGAGCTGCAATCTATTAAGATTTATGCTCCTGAGTCAGAAGGCGAACGCGTAATTAATGTAATTGGTAATGCAAATATTACTCGTGATGTAAAACACATCACACCAGGTGATATCCTTGCTTCTATCAGTTACTTCTTCAACCTACTATACAAAGTGGGGGATACAGATGATATCGACCATTTAGGAAACCGTCGTCTGCGTTCTGTTGGAGAACTATTACAAAATCAATTCCGTATCGGTCTTTCTCGTATGGAACGTGTTGTTCGTGAGAGAATGTCGATTCAAGATACAAATGCAATTACACCACAAGCGTTAATTAACATTCGCCCGGTTATTGCATCTATTAAAGAGTTCTTCGGAAGTTCTCAGTTATCTCAGTTCATGGATCAAACAAACCCATTAGCAGAGTTAACTCACAAACGAAGACTATCTGCATTAGGACCCGGTGGTTTAACGCGTGAGCGCGCAGGCTTTGAAGTACGTGACGTTCACTACTCTCACTATGGTCGTATGTGTCCGATTGAAACGCCAGAGGGACCAAACATCGGTTTGATTAACTCATTATCATCGTTCGCGAAAGTAAATGAGTTTGGTTTCATTGAAACACCATACCGTCGTGTTGATCCAGAATCTGGTCTTGTAACAGGGCAGGTTGATTACTTAACAGCAGATGAAGAAGATAATTATGTTGTAGCCCAAGCGAATATGAAATTATCTGAAGAAGGAGAATTCCTTAGCGAAGATATCGTAGCTCGTTTCCGTGGTGAAAACATTGTCACAAATAAAGAACGCATCGACTACATGGATGTATCTCCAAAACAAGTAGTGTCGGCAGCGACAGCTTGTATTCCGTTCTTAGAAAACGATGACTCTAACCGCGCACTTATGGGAGCGAACATGCAACGTCAGGCGGTTCCGTTAATGAATCCGGAATCTCCGATTGTAGGTACAGGTATGGAGTACGTATCAGCAAAAGACTCAGGTGCTGCAGTAATCTGTAAACATCCTGGTGTTGTTGAACGCGTAGAAGCACGTGAAGTTTGGGTACGTCGCTATGTAGAAGTTGACGGTCAAACAGTAAAAGGCGACTTAGATCGTTACAAAATGCAAAAATTCATTCGTTCTAACCAAGGAACTTGCTACAACCAACGTCCAATCGTAAGTGTTGGAAATGAAGTTGTAAAAGGTGAGATTCTTGCGGATGGTCCTTCTATGGAATTAGGTGAACTAGCACTTGGACGTAACGTGCTTGTTGGCTTCATGACTTGGGACGGTTATAACTACGAGGATGCGATCATTATGAGTGAGCGCCTTGTAAAAGATGATGTGTACACTTCTATTCATATTGAAGAATATGAGTCAGAAGCTCGTGATACGAAGCTTGGACCAGAAGAAATTACACGTGACATTCCAAACGTTGGGGAAGATGCATTACGCAACCTTGACGAGCGCGGTATCATTCGCGTTGGTGCGGAAGTAAAAGATGGAGATTTACTTGTTGGTAAAGTAACACCTAAAGGTGTAACAGAATTAACAGCTGAAGAACGTCTATTACATGCTATCTTTGGAGAAAAAGCACGTGAAGTACGTGATACATCACTACGTGTACCACACGGTGGTGGCGGTATTATCTTAGACGTAAAAGTATTCAACCGTGAAGATGGCGATGAATTGCCACCAGGCGTGAATCAACTTGTACGTGCATATATCGTTCAAAAACGTAAAATCTCTGAAGGTGACAAGATGGCCGGACGTCACGGTAACAAAGGTGTTATCTCTCGTATTTTACCAGAAGAAGATATGCCTTACTTACCAGACGGTACGCCAATCGATATCATGTTAAACCCATTAGGGGTACCATCTCGTATGAATATCGGTCAGGTATTAGAGCTTCATCTTGGTATGGCAGCAAGATACCTTGGTATTCACATTGCAACACCAGTATTCGATGGTGCTCGTGAGGAAGATGTTTGGGGCACGATTGAAGAAGCTGGTATGGCAAATGACGCGAAAACAATCCTGTATGACGGACGTACTGGTGAACCATTCGATAACCGCGTATCTGTTGGTGTCATGTATATGATCAAACTTGCGCACATGGTTGACGATAAACTTCATGCTCGTTCTACTGGACCATACTCACTTGTAACGCAGCAGCCTCTTGGAGGTAAAGCTCAGTTCGGTGGACAGCGTTTCGGTGAGATGGAGGTTTGGGCACTTGAAGCTTACGGTGCTGCTTATACTCTTCAAGAAATCTTAACAGTGAAGTCTGATGATGTTGTTGGACGTGTTAAGACGTATGAAGCAATTGTTAAAGGCGAAAATGTTCCAGAACCAGGCGTTCCTGAATCATTCAAAGTATTGATTAAAGAGCTGCAAAGTTTAGGTATGGACGTTAAAATGATGTCTAGCGACGATAAAGAAATTGAAATGCGTGATACAGAAGATGACGATGATCATCAATCAGCAGATAAATTGAATGTCGAAGTTGAGACAACTAAAGAATAATTGGGATAACCTGTAGACTAAAAGGGAGGTAGGCCCCTTGATAGATGTAAATAACTTTGAATATATGAAGATTGGACTTGCTTCACCTGACAAGATTCGTTCTTGGTCATACGGTGAAGTTAAGAAACCAGAAACAATTAACTATCGTACGTTAAAGCCTGAAAAAGATGGCTTGTTCTGTGAGCGTATTTTCGGACCACAAAAGGACTGGGAATGTCATTGCGGAAAATACAAACGTGTACGTTATAAAGGTGTAGTTTGTGATCGATGTGGCGTTGAAGTAACGCGTGCAAAAGTTCGTCGTGAACGTATGGGTCATATCGAATTAGCTGCTCCTGTATCTCATATTTGGTATTTCAAAGGTATCCCGAGCCGCATGGGACTTGTCTTAGACATGTCCCCTCGCGCGCTTGAAGAAGTAATTTATTTCGCTTCTTATGTTGTAACAGAAAGTGGAGATACACCACTTGATAAGAAGCAATTACTTTCTGAAAAAGAATACCGTGCATATCGTGATCGATATGGTAGCACATTCCAAGCTGCTATGGGTGCGGAAGCGATTAAAAAGCTACTACAAGACATCGATTTAGATAAAGAAGTAGACTTCTTAAAAGAAGAATTAAAAACAGCGCAAGGACAACGCCGTACTCGTGCTATTAAACGTCTAGAAGTATTAGAAGCATTCCGTAACTCTGGAAATCACCCATCTTGGATGATCCTAGATGTTCTTCCAGTTATCCCGCCAGAACTACGCCCAATGGTACAGTTGGATGGTGGACGTTTTGCTACTTCTGACTTAAACGACTTATACCGTCGTGTAATTAACCGTAATAATCGTTTAAAACGTCTATTGGACTTAGGTGCACCAAGCATCATCGTTCAAAACGAAAAACGTATGTTACAAGAAGCTGTAGACGCATTAATCGATAATGGTCGCCGCGGCCGTCCAGTTACTGGACCAGGTAACCGTCCATTAAAATCACTATCTCACATGCTTAAAGGTAAACAAGGACGTTTCCGTCAAAACTTATTAGGTAAACGCGTTGACTACTCTGGCCGTTCTGTAATCGTTGTAGGACCGAACTTAAAGATGTACCAATGTGGATTACCGAAAGAAATGGCGCTTGAATTGTTTAAGCCTTTCGTTATGAAAGAGTTAGTTGGAAAAGGTTTAGCACACAACATTAAGAGTGCTAAACGTAAAATTGAGCGTGTACAACCTGAAGTTTGGGACGTTTTAGAATCTGTGATCAAAGAGCATCCAGTACTTCTAAACCGCGCACCAACACTTCACCGTCTTGGTATCCAGGCGTTTGAACCTACATTAGTAGAAGGTCGCGCAATTCGTCTTCACCCACTTGTATGTACTGCATACAACGCGGACTTTGACGGTGACCAAATGGCAGTTCACGTACCGTTATCATCAGAGGCACAAGCAGAAGCTCGTATTCTTATGTTAGCGGCACAAAACATCTTGAATCCAAAAGACGGAAAACCAGTTGTTACTCCATCTCAGGATATGGTATTAGGTAACTACTACTTAACACTTGAGCGTGAAGGCGCAATCGGTGAAGGTATGGTCTTCAAAGATGCAAACGAAGCAATACTTGCATACCAAAATGGATATGTACATCTGCACACACGTGTTGCAGTTGCTGCAAGTTCGGTAAATAATGTAACGTTTACTGAAGAGCAAAAGAGTAAGCTTCTATTAACAACAGTTGGTAAATTAATATTTAACGAAATCTTACCAGAGTCGTTCCCTTATATTAATGAACCAACAAACTCAAACCTTGAAAAAGAAACACCAGCGGAATATTTCGTTGAAAAAGGTGCGAACATTAAAGAAATTATTGCTAGTCGCGAAGAAGTGGCGCCATTTAGCAAGAAGATCCTTGGTAACATCATTGCGGAAGTATTCAAACGTTTCCAAATTACGGAAACATCTCGCATGCTTGACCGCATGAAAAACTTAGGATTTAAGTACTCTACAAAAGCTGGTATTACAGTTGGGGTATCTGACATTCTTGTATTAGGCGAAAAAGATGAAATTCTCCATGAAGCACAAGCAAAAGTAGATAATGTAATTAAA
Organism: Bacillus cereus group sp. N6; assembly: GCF_016483705.1. NCBI lineage: Bacteria > Bacillati > Bacillota > Bacilli > Caryophanales > Bacillaceae > Bacillus > Bacillus cereus group sp. N6. The sequence continues at coordinate 31,461 of NZ_JAEHBI010000037.1, read as the reverse complement.
CAATTCCGTCGCGGTTTAATCACGGAAGAAGAACGTTACGATCGCGTTATCTCTATTTGGAGTAATGCAAAAGATGTTATCCAAGGAAAACTGATGAAATCCTTGAATAAACGCAACCCAATCTTCATGATGAGTGATTCAGGTGCCCGTGGTAACGCATCGAACTTTACTCAGCTTGCTGGTATGCGTGGTCTGATGGCCAATCCATCTGGTCGTATTATCGAACTTCCAATTAAATCAAGTTTCCGTGAAGGTTTAACAGTACTTGAGTACTTCATCTCTACGCATGGTGCGCGTAAAGGTCTTGCCGATACAGCACTTAAAACTGCCGATTCTGGTTACTTAACACGTCGTCTTGTAGACGTTGCACAAGATGTAATTGTCCGTGAAGATGATTGTGGAACAGATCGTGGTCTATTAATTGGTGCGATTAAAGAGGGTAATGAAGTAATTGAGTCATTATATGATCGTCTTGTTGGACGTTTTGCAAGAAAAACTGTAAAACATCCTGAAACAGGTGAAGTATTAGTTAGTGAAAACCAACTAATTACTGAAGATATCGCGCATATCGTTGAAAATTCGGGTGTTGAAACTGTAAACATTCGTTCAGCGTTCACGTGTAACACTCGCCACGGTGTATGTAAGAAGTGTTACGGTCGAAACTTAGCAACTGGTACAGACGTAGAAGTAGGAGAAGCGGTAGGTATTATCGCAGCTCAATCTATCGGTGAGCCAGGTACACAGTTAACGATGCGTACGTTCCATACAGGTGGGGTTGCCGGAGATGATATCACTCAAGGTTTACCTCGTATCCAAGAGATCTTCGAAGCTCGTAACCCGAAAGGTCAGGCAGTTATCAGTGAAATCGATGGTGTTATCGCAGCGATTAACGATGTTAAAGATCGCCAAGAAGTAGTTGTACAGGGTGAAGTTGAAGCTCGTACGTATGCTATTCCTTACGGTGCACGTCTGAAAGTAACTCTAGGACAGCCAATTAGCCACGGTAAAGAGTTAACAGAAGGTTCTATTGATCCGAAAGAATTACTAAAAGTAACGGACATTACGGCGGTTCAAGAATACTTACTACGTGAAGTTCAAAAAGTATACCGTATGCAAGGGGTAGAAATTGGTGACAAACACGTAGAAGTAATGGTACGTCAAATGTTACGTAAAGTTCGTGTAAGTGATGCGGGTGAAACAGATGTATTACCAGGAACACTACTAGATATCCATCAGTTTACTGATGCGAATGCGAAGGTGTTACTGAAAGGTAAACAACCAGCAACGGCTAGACCTGTTCTACTTGGTATTACAAAAGCTTCACTTGAAACTGATTCATTCTTATCTGCAGCATCGTTCCAAGAAACGACACGTGTCTTAACTGATGCAGCGATTAAGGGTAAACGCGATGAGCTTCTAGGATTGAAAGAAAATGTTATTATCGGTAAACTTGTTCCTGCTGGAACAGGTATGAATCGTTATCGCAAAGTGGATCTTGTAAAAACAACACAAGGTGACATGAATGTAGAAAACGATGAAGTTTATGTGGAACAGTAAAATTTTCCGTCGTAAATTTTGTATAAAAACAGTTAATCCTAGTTGACATTGTATGAGTCAAAATGTTACTATAATCAAGGTTGCTCCTGAACGATGCTTTGGAGGATATTTATATGTCTTATCAAAAAGTGTCAAATGCTGAAAATGTAGTCGTTGGTCATAAACGCACATTGGAGGCAATCAAAAATGGTATAGTTAAAGAAGTTGTTATTGCGGAAGATGCTGATATGCGGTTAACCCATATGATCATTCGTACCGCCTTGCAACATAACATACCCATAACCAAAGTTGAATCAGTTCGTAAGCTTGGAAAAGTTTCGGGGATTCAAGTGGGAGCTTCAGCAATAGGAATAATAAGTTAAAACTGTTTTTGTGAGGAGAGAGCATTTGCTCTTCCTTGCAAAAACTTTGTTTTCAACTAATAATGAACCACCTGGATATGTGGTCATACAAACATGCGAAGGGAGGATAATCAAATGCCTACTATTAACCAATTAGTGAGAAATGGTCGTACTGATAAAGTATGGAAATCTAAATCACCTGCGTTAAACAAAGGGTTCAACTCTTTAAAGAAAAAATCAACTGATATCTCTGCACCTCAAAAACGTGGTGTATGTACTCGTGTTGGTACAATGACTCCAAAGAAACCTAACTCAGCGTTACGTAAATACGCTCGTGTACGTTTAACAAACGGTATCGAGGTTACAGCTTACATCCCAGGTATCGGTCATAACCTACAAGAGCATAGCGTAGTATTAATTCGCGGTGGTCGAGTAAAGGATTTACCAGGGGTACGTTACCACATCGTTCGTGGTGCGCTTGATACAGCTGGTGTTGACAAACGTATGCAAGGACGTTCTAAATATGGTACTAAGCGACCAAAACCTGCTAAAAAATAATAAACTTATAATGAAAGGAGGAACTCAATATGCCTCGTAAAGGACCTGTTGCGAAACGTGACGTGTTACCAGATCCAATGTACAAGTCTAAGCTAGTAACACGCCTTATCAACAAAATGATGGTTGACGGTAAAAAAGGTAAATCTCAAACAATTCTTTATAACGCTTTCGATATCGTTCGTGAACGTTCAGATAAAGACCCTATGGAAGTATTCGAGCAAGCTCTTAAGAACATCATGCCTGTTCTTGAAGTACGTGCTCGTCGTGTTGGTGGTGCTAACTACCAAGTTCCAGTTGAGGTTCGTCCAGAACGCCGTACAACTTTAGGTCTTCGCTGGTTAGTAAACTATGCTCGTCTTCGTGGTGAAAAAACTATGGAAGAGCGTCTAGCTTACGAAATCTTAGATGCAGCTAACAATGCTGGTGCATCTGTTAAGAAACGTGAAGACACTCATAAAATGGCAGAAGCTAACAAAGCATTTGCTCATTACCGTTGGTAGGATTCAACGTAAAATAAATGTAAGCATAAACCGCTTTATTTGTCGCTTATGGAAGTGTGGAGAGGGAGAATGCCTCTCCCTTTCGTTGGGCGCTCGTTTTACATAATGAGGGTACTGGACATACTGACATGTGTAACAATATAAAGTGGCTTTTTTGCTACTTAAAATAAAAAAAATCCAATCCATATATGGAAGGAGCAAGACACCAAATGACAAGAGAGTTCTCTTTAGAAAACACTCGTAATATTGGTATCATGGCTCACATCGATGCTGGTAAAACAACAGCAACTGAGCGTATTCTGTATTATACAGGACGTATTCATAAAATCGGTGAAACTCATGAAGGTGCATCTCAGATGGACTGGATGGAGCAAGAGCAAGAGCGTGGTATCACAATTACTTCTGCTGCAACTACAGCTCAATGGAAAGGTCACCGTGTAAACATCATTGACACTCCAGGACACGTAGACTTCACAGTAGAAGTAGAACGTTCTTTACGCGTACTTGATGGTGCGGTAGCAGTACTTGATGCACAATCTGGTGTAGAACCACAAACAGAAACTGTTTGGCGTCAGGCTACTACTTACGGTGTACCTCGTATCGTATTCGTTAACAAAATGGATAAGATTGGTGCGGATTTCTTATACTCTGTAGGAACAATCCACGATCGTTTACAAGCAAACGCACACCCAATTCAGTTACCAATCGGTGCTGAAGATGAGTTCAATGGTATCATTGACCTTGTTGAGGAATGTGCTTACATGTACGGTAACGATTTAGGAACAGACATCGAGCGTGTTGAAATTCCTGAAGAGCATAAAGAATTAGCTGCAGAATACCGTGGAAAACTTATTGAAGCGGTAGCTGAGCTTGATGAAGAAATGATGATGAAGTACCTAGAAGGTGAAGAAATCACTGTAGAAGAGCTTAAAGCTGGTATCCGTAAGGCTACAACTTCTGTAGAATTCTTCCCAGTAATCTGTGGTTCTGCATTCAAAAATAAAGGTGTTCAAATTCTGTTAGACGCAGTTATCGACTACCTACCATCTCCATTAGACGTACCAGCTATTAAAGGTACTCTTCCGGATACAGATGAAGAAATCGAACGTAAGTCTAGCGATGAAGAACCATTCGCAGCTTTAGCATTCAAAATCATGACTGACCCTTATGTTGGTAAGTTAACGTTCTTCCGTGTGTATTCTGGTGTGTTAAACTCTGGATCATACGTGAAAAACTCAACTAAAGGTAAGCGTGAGCGTGTAGGTCGTATCCTACAAATGCACGCTAACAGCCGTGAAGAGATTTCAACAGTTTACGCTGGTGATATCGCTGCTGCTGTAGGTTTAAAAGATACTACTACTGGTGATACTCTTTGTGATGAGAAGAGTCTTGTTATCCTTGAGTCTATGGAATTCCCAGAGCCAGTTATTTCTGTAGCTATCGAACCAAAATCTAAAGCTGACCAAGATAAAATGGGTACAGCATTATCTAAGCTTTCTGAAGAAGATCCAACATTCCGTGCTCATACTGACCAAGAAACTGGCCAAACAATCATCGCTGGTATGGGTGAACTTCACCTTGATATCATCGTTGACCGTATGCGCCGTGAATTCAAAGTGGAAGCAAACGTTGGTGCTCCTCAGGTAGCATACCGTGAGACTTTCCGCGCTGCTGCGAAAGTTGAAGGTAAGTTCGCTCGTCAATCTGGTGGTCGTGGACAATTCGGTCACGTTTGGATTGAGTTTGAACCTAATGAAGAAGGTAAAGGTTTTGAATTCCAAAACAAAATCGTCGGCGGTGTAGTTCCACGTGAATACATCCCAGCTGTTGGAGCGGGTCTTGAAGACTCACTTAAAAATGGTGTACTAGCTGGTTATCCACTAGTTGACATCAAAGCTGCGTTAGTTGACGGATCTTACCATGATGTCGATTCATCTGAGATGGCGTTCAAAATCGCTGCATCTATGGCACTTAAAGCTGCGGTTTCTAAATGTAGCCCAGTAATTCTTGAGCCAATGATGAAAGTTGAAGTTGTAATTCCTGAAGAGTACATGGGTGACATTATGGGCGACGTAACATCTCGTCGTGGACGTGTAGAAGGTATGGAAGCTCGCGGTAACGCACAAGTTGTTCGCGCTATGGTTCCACTTTCTGAAATGTTCGGTTATGCAACGGCATTACGTTCTAACACTCAAGGACGCGGAACATTCTCAATGACATTTGATCATTATGAAGAAGTACCGAAGTCTGTTTCTGAAGAAATTATTAAAAAAAATAAAGGTGAATAATTGATTTTTATCGATTGTTCAAGTATAACTACTTATGTAAGCTTAGAAAGTGGGACGTAAGTTTCACTTTCTAGTCTAAATATAAAATAACCTATATAAACTAAGGAGGAATTTAGAATGGCTAAAGCTAAATTCGAACGTTCTAAACCCCATGTTAACATCGGTACAATCGGCCACGTTGACCATGGTAAAACTACATTAACTGCTGCGATCACTACAGTTCTTGCAAAAGCTGGTGGTGCTGAAGCACGCGGATACGATCAAATCGACGCTGCTCCAGAAGAAAGAGAGCGCGGAATCACAATCTCAACTGCACACGTTGAGTACGAAACTGAAACTCGTCACTATGCACACGTTGACTGCCCAGGTCACGCTGACTATGTTAAAAACATGATCACTGGTGCTGCTCAAATGGACGGCGGTATCTTAGTAGTATCTGCTGCTGATGGCCCAATGCCTCAAACACGTGAGCACATCCTTCTTTCTCGTCAAGTAGGTGTTCCTTACATCGTTGTATTCTTAAACAAATGCGACATGGTAGACGACGAAGAATTATTAGAATTAGTAGAAATGGAAGTTCGCGACCTATTATCTGAATACGGATTCCCAGGCGACGATATTCCTGTAATCAAAGGTTCTGCTCTTAAAGCTCTTCAAGGAGAAGCTGATTGGGAAGCAAAAATCATTGAATTAATGACTGAAGTTGATGCTTACATCCCAACTCCAGAACGTGAAACTGACAAACCATTCTTAATGCCTATCGAGGATGTATTCTCTATCACAGGTCGTGGTACAGTTGCAACTGGTCGTGTAGAGCGCGGAATCGTTAAAGTTGGTGACGTAGTAGAAATCATCGGTCTTGCTGAAGAAAATGCTTCTACAACTGTAACTGGTGTAGAGATGTTCCGTAAACTTCTTGACCAAGCTCAAGCTGGAGACAACATCGGTGCTTTACTTCGTGGGGTTGCTCGTGAAGACATCCAACGTGGACAAGTTCTTGCTAAAACTGGCTCTGTAAAAGCTCACGCTAAATTCAAAGCTGAAGTTTTCGTATTATCTAAAGAAGAAGGTGGACGTCACACTCCATTCTTCGCTAACTACCGTCCTCAGTTCTACTTCCGTACAACTGACGTAACTGGTATCATCCAATTACCAGAAGGTACTGAAATGGTAATGCCTGGTGACAACATCGAAATGACTATCGAACTTATCGCTCCAATCGCTATCGAAGAGGGAACTAAATTCTCTATTCGTGAAGGTGGACGTACAGTAGGTTACGGTGTAGTTGCTACTATCGTTGAGTAATCTTAACTGATATAAAAAAACCAAGGGATTTTCCCTTGGTTTTTTGTTTGTATTTATATAAGGAATGAAATGATTTTTTTATGTTTTGACGAGTTTCTTCTATAGTAATACAAAATCAATAAACTAAAATCCAGAAACTGTAAAACGGATTCTGTGAGATGAAAACTTGAAATTCTTTAAAGTGCCATGTATAATAGCAAAAGTAGAGAAAAGCAGATGCAAACAAAAAGATGCTTGCATCTAGACGAATAACATTGTATAATAGACAATGTTGGTCTTTGACTGCGATGAAGTGGAAGGTTGCTGACACACCCGGCCGCTTTGCCATGGCATGGTGTGGGGAAATTTCCATGGAGAAGGTCTATTTTAGAAATAGGCGAACGAAGGAGGGAAAATAATGGCAAAAGAAAAAATTCGTATCCGTTTAAAAGCTTATGATCACCGTATTCTTGATCAATCAGCTGAGAAAATTGTAGAAACAGCTAAGCGTTCTGGGGCAACAGTTTCTGGTCCGATCCCATTACCAACTGAGAAGACTATTTACACAATTCTTCGTGCTGTTCATAAGTACAAAGATTCTCGTGAGCAATTCGAAATGCGCACACACAAACGTTTAATCGATATCGTGAGTCCTACTCCACAAACAGTAGATTCATTAATGCGTTTAGACTTACCGTCTGGTGTAGATATCGAAATCAAACTATAATTCATATAACTTAAAAATGTAGGAGGTGTAACTCATGACCAAAGGAATCTTAGGAAGAAAGATCGGTATGACTCAAGTATTTGCTGAGAACGGTGAGTTAATCCCAGTAACAGTTATCGCTGCTAATCCAAACGTTGTTCTTCAAAAGAAAACAACTGAAACTGATGGCTACAATGCAATCCAGTTAGGATTTGAAGATAAACGTGAAAAGTTAACTAACAAACCTGAACAAGGCCACACTGCTAAAGCATCTACAACTCCTAAGCGCTTCATTCGCGAAATCCGCGATGCAGACGTGGACGGATTAGAGGTTGGTCAAGAGGTAAAAGTTGAAGTTTTCGCTGCAGGTGAAATCGTTGACGTAACAGGAATTTCTAAAGGTAAAGGTTTCCAAGGTGTTATCAAACGCCACGGACAATCTCGCGGACCTATGTCTCATGGTTCTCGCTATCACCGTCGTCCAGGTTCAATGGGCCCAGTTGCTCCGAACCGTGTATTCAAAGGCAAAAAACTTGCTGGACGTATGGGTGGAGACCAAGTTACTATCCAAAACTTAGAAATCGTTCAAGTTGACACTGAGCGCAACTTATTACTAGTAAAAGGTAACGTTCCAGGTGCTAAGAAATCTCTTGTAGTTGTTCAAGGCGCTGTGAAGGTTAGCAAATAATTCACAATAGGAAGGAGGAATTCCAATGCCAAAAGTTACTGTATATAACCAAACTGGTTCACAGGTTGGTGAAATCGAATTAGCTGAAGCTATTTTCGGTATCGAACCAAATGAAGCTGTACTTTTCGAAGCTGTAATGATGCAACGTGCATCTTTACGTCAAGGTACACACAAAGTAAAAACTCGTTCTGAAGTTCGTGGTGGTGGTCGTAAACCATGGCGTCAAAAAGGAACTGGACGTGCTCGTCAAGGGTCTATCCGCTCTCCTCAATGGCGTGGTGGTGGTACGGTATTCGGACCTACACCAAGAAGCTATGCGTACAAACTTCCTAAGAAGGTTCGTCGTTTAGCAATCAAATCTGCATTAGCTACTAAAGTAGTTGAGAACAACATTGTAGTTCTTGAAGACCTAGTGTTAAATGCACCAAAAACAAAAGACATGCTAGCAGTACTTAAAGGATTAACTGTTGAGAAGAAAGCTCTTATCGTAACTGCTGATGCAAACGAATCTGTAGAGTTATCTGCTCGCAATATCCCTGGAGTAACAGTAATCACTGCTGATGGCGTAAACGTTTTAGACGTGCTTCATCATGATAAGCTAATCATGACAAAAGCGGCAGTGGAAAAAGTAGAGGAGGTGCTTGCATAATGAGAGATCCTCGTGATATCATTAAGCGCCCAGTTATCACTGAACGTTCTATGGAAATGATGGCTGAAAAAAAATACACGTTCGATGTGGACGTTAAATCTAATAAAACAGAAGTTAAAGATGCTCTTGAAGCGATCTTTGGTGTTAAAGTAGAAAAAGTGAACATCATGAACTACAAGCCGAAAGCAAAACGCGTTGGTCGTCACGCTGGTTTTACTAGCCGTCGTCGTAAAGCAATCGTTAAGCTAACTGCTGACAGCAAAGAAATCGAAATCTTCCAAGGTGTTTAATTCTTACTAAAGAAGGAGGGAAATTGAGATGGGAATTAAAAAGTATAATCCAACTACTAACGGTCGTCGTAATATGACTACGAATGATTTCGCTGAAATCACGACTGACAGACCAGAAAAGTCATTGCTTGCTCCTTTAAGCAAGAAGGCTGGTCGTAATAACCAAGGTAAAATTACTGTACGTCATCAAGGTGGCGGACATAAGCGTCAATACCGTATCATCGACTTTAAGCGTAACAAAGATGGAATTCCAGGACGCGTTGCTACGATCGAATACGATCCAAACCGCTCTGCGAATATCGCATTAATTAACTACGTTGACGGTGAAAAACGTTACATTCTTGCTCCTAAATCTTTAGAAGTAGGTATGGAAGTTATGTCTGGCCCAGAAGCTGACATCAAAATCGGTAACGCATTACCATTAATCAACATTCCAGTAGGTACTGTTGTTCATAATATCGAGCTTAAGCCTGGTCGTGGCGGACAATTAGTTCGTTCTGCTGGTACTTCTGCTCAAGTACTTGGTAAAGAAGGTAAATACGTACTTGTACGTTTAACTTCTGGTGAAGTACGTCTTGTATTATCTGCTTGTCGCGCTTCAATCGGTCAAGTAGGTAACGAACAGCATGAACTTATCAAAATCGGTAAAGCAGGTCGCTCTCGCTGGTTAGGTAAACGCCCAACAGTTCGTGGTTCTGTAATGAACCCGGTTGATCACCCACACGGTGGTGGTGAAGGACGTTCTCCAATCGGACGTAAGTCTCCAATGTCTCCATGGGGTAAACCAACTCTTGGATTCAAGACTCGTAAGAAAAACAAAGCGTCTGACAAATTCATCGTTCGTCGTCGTAAAAAATAATGGGATTGTAGTACGGTTCATTTCTAGAACCGTACGCCAATCACGAAGGGAGGCACCAAAATGGCTCGTAGCTTAAAAAAAGGACCATTTGTCGATGATCACTTAATGAGCAAAATGGAAAAATTAGTTGCATCTGAGCAAAAACAAGTTGTTAAAACTTGGTCTCGCCGTTCAACAATCTTCCCTCAGTTCATCGGACACACAATCGCTGTATATGATGGTCGTAAACACGTACCTGTGTACATCACTGAGGATATGGTTGGCCATAAGTTAGGTGAATTCGCACCAACGCGTACGTATAAAGGTCACCTTGCTGACGATAAGAAAACTAGAAGATAATGAGAGGAGGCACTTCAATGCAAGCTAAAGCAGTAGCGAGAACAGTTCGTATTGCTCCTCGTAAAGTTCGTTTAGTAGTAGACTTAATCCGAGGTAAGCAAGTGGGTGAAGCGATTGCTATCCTTAACCACACACCAAAAACTGCTTCTCCAGTTGTAGAGAAAGTTTTAAAATCTGCAATCGCAAATGCAGAGCACAATTATGAGATGGATATTAACAACCTAGTTGTTGAAAAAGTTTTCGTTGACGAAGGTCCAACGTTGAAACGTTTCCGTCCACGTGCAATGGGTCGTGCAAGCCAAATTAACAAACGCACAAGCCACATTACAGTTGTGGTATCAGAAAAGAAGGAGGGATAATCGATGGGTCAAAAGGTTAATCCAATTGGTCTTCGTGTCGGCGTTATCCGTGACTGGGAATCTCGTTGGTTCGCAGAGAAAGATTATGCTACATTACTACATGAAGACATCAAAATCCGTGAGTACATTACTGTACGCTTAAAAGATTCTGCTGTTGCTAAAGTAGAAATCGAACGTGCAGCAAATCGTGTAAATGTTACAATTCACACTGCAAAACCTGGTATGGTAATTGGTAAAGGTGGTACTGAAGTTGAAGCACTTCGTAAAGCTCTTAACCAATTAACAGGCAAGCGTGTACACATCAACATTTTAGAAGTTAAGAGAGCTGATCTTAACGCTAAATTAGTAGGCGAAAACATCGCTCGTCAATTAGAAAACCGTGTATCATTCCGTCGTGCACAAAAGCAAGTTATTCAACGTGCTATGCGTGCAGGTGCTAAAGGTATTAAAACACAGGTTTCTGGTCGTCTTGGCGGAGCTGATATCGCTCGTGCAGAATCTTACAGTGAAGGAACTGTTCCACTTCATACACTTCGCGCTGATATTGACTATGCAGCAGTTGAAGCTGATACAACATACGGTAAATTAGGCGTAAAAGTATGGATCTACCGTGGAGAAGTCCTTCCTACAAAAAAGAAAGCTTCTGAGGAAGGAGGAAAATAATATGTTAATGCCAAAACGCGTAAAATATCGTAGAGAGCATCGTGGTAAAATGCGTGGTCGTGCAAAAGGTGGAACTGAAATTGCTTTCGGTGAATTCGGTTTACAAGCACAAGCTGCTTCATGGATTACAAACCGTCAAATCGAAGCTGCTCGTCGTGCAATGACTCGTTACATGAAACGTGGCGGTAAAGTATGGATTAAAATTTTCCCTTCTAAACCTTACACTGCAAAACCTCTAGAAGTACGTATGGGTTCCGGTAAAGGGGCACCAGAAGGCTGGGTAGCAGTAGTAAAACCTGGGAAAATTATGTTCGAAATCGCGGGTGTATCTGAAGAGGTAGCACGCGAAGCATTACGTCTTGCAGCTCACAAGTTACCTGTGAAATGTAAATTCGTAAAACGTGAAGAAAATGGTGGTGAATCTAATGAAAACTAATGATATTCGTGAATTAACCACTGCCGAAATCGAAACAAAAGTTAAAGCTTTAAAGGAAGAATTGTTCAATCTTCGCTTCCAACTTGCTACAGGACAATTAGAGAATCCAACTCGCATTCGTGAAGTGCGTAAAGCAATTGCTCGTATGAAAACTGTAGTTCGTGAAAGAGAGATCGGAATTAATCGATAAATTGAGGGGAGGTTTGCATAGTGAGCGAACGTAACCAACGCAAAGTTTATACTGGTCGTGTTGTGTCTGACAAAATGGACAAAACGATTACAGTTTTAGTTGAAACTTACAAAACTCATTCCTTGTACGGAAAACGTGTTAAGTATTCTAAGAAGTACAAAGCCCATGATGAGCAAAACCAAGCGAAACTTGGCGATATCGTTAAAATCATGGAAACTCGCCCGCTTTCTGCTACTAAGCGTTTCCGTTTAGTTGAAATCGTTGAAGAAGCGGTTATTATCTAAATAGACGAATCGGAATTTTTAGTCCGAAGGGAGGTTTCATAACATGATCCAACAAGAATCTCGTTTGAAAGTTGCTGACAACTCTGGTGCACGTGAACTTTTAACAATTAAAGTATTAGGCGGCTCTGGTCGTAAATATGCTAACATTGGTGACATTATCGTTGCTACGGTAAAACAAGCAACACCAGGTGGCGTTGTTAAAAAAGGTGACGTTGTTAAAGCAGTAGTGGTACGTACGAAGAGCGGAGCTCGTCGTCCGGACGGTTCTTATATCAAATTTGATGAAAACGCAGCGGTTATCATCAAAGACGATAAGAGCCCACGTGGTACTCGTATCTTCGGACCAGTAGCTCGTGAATTACGTGATAGCAACTTCATGAAGATCGTTTCTTTAGCTCCAGAAGTTCTATAATTTAAGGTATTGCCTTGCTAAGGAGGTGCAGAATTAAGATGCATGTAAAAAAAGGTGATAAAGTACAGGTAATCACTGGAAAAGACAAAGGAAAACAAGGCGTTATCCTTGTGGCTTTCCCAAAGCAAAACCGTGTTATCGTTGAGGGTGTTAACATCGTTAAAAAACACTCTAAGCCATCTCAATTAAATCCACAAGGTGGAATTATTACTAAAGAAGCACCTATTCACGTTTCTAACGTTATGGTTTTAGATCCGAAAACAGGTGAACCTACTCGCGTAGGCTTCAAAGTAGAAGATGGTAAAAAAGTTCGTATTGCAAAAAAATCTGGTGAATTATTAGATAAATAATTTTCTTAAGAAAGGAGGTCACTTCATTGAATCGCCTTAAAGAGAAGTTCCAAAAGGAAATTACTCCTGCTCTAGTGAGCAAGTTTAACTATAAATCTGTGATGGAAGTACCGAAAATCGAAAAGATCGTAATCAACACTGGTGTTGGTGACGCGGTATCTAACTCAAAAGCTTTAGACAATGCAGTAGAAGAATTAACACAAATCGCAGGTCAAAAACCTGTTGTAACTCGTGCTAAAAAATCAATCGCTGGTTTCCGTCTTCGTGAAGGTATGCCAATCGGTGCGAAAGTAACTTTACGCGGCGAGCAAATGTATGAGTTCTTCGACAAATTAGTATCAGTTTCTTTACCACGTGTACGTGATTTCCGTGGTGTTTCTAAGAAATCATTCGATGGTCGTGGGAACTACACATTAGGTGTTAAAGAGCAACTTATCTTCCCTGAGATCGATTATGATAAAGTAAGCAAAGTCCGCGGTATGGACATCGTAATCGTTACTACAGCGAAAACTGATGAAGAAGCTCGTGAACTTTTAACACAATTCGGTATGCCATTCCAAAAATAATGGAAACCAACGCTAAGTAGAGGAGGCGAAAACGTGGCTAAAAAATCTATGATAGCGAAACAAAAGCGTACTCCTAAGTTTAAAGTACAAGAGTATACACGTTGCGAACGCTGCGGTCGTCCGCATTCTGTATACCGCAAATTTAAGCTTTGCCGTATTTGTTTCCGTGAACTTGCATATAAAGGTCAAATTCCTGGTGTTAAAAAAGCTAGTTGGTAAAACCCACAAATGGGAAGGAGGTAAAACACATGGTGATGACAGATCCAATTGCAGACATGCTTACTCGCATCCGTAATGCGAACATGGTACGTCATGAGAAATTAGAGGTTCCTGCTTCTAAAATCAAAAAAGAGATCGCTGAACTTTTAAAACGTGAAGGTTTCATTCGTGATGTAGAATACATCGAGGATAACAAACAAGGTATCCTTCGTATTTTCCTGAAATATGGTGCAAACAATGAACGTGTAATCACTGGATTAAAACGTATCAGTAAACCTGGCTTACGCGTTTACGCTAAAGCTGATGAAGTACCACGTGTACTTAACGGATTAGGTATCGCTCTTGTTTCTACATCTAAGGGAGTAATGACAGACAAAGACGCTCGTCAATTACAAACTGGTGGAGAAGTAGTAGCATACGTTTGGTAATATATATTTAAAACGAACGGAGGTGTGACCACATGTCTCGTATTGGTAAAAAGATTCTTGAAATCCCTGCAGGTGTTACTATTACAATTGCAGAAGACAATACTGTAGCAGTAAAAGGCCCTAAAGGTGAATTAACTCGTAAATTCAATGCTGATATGTCTATCAAAATTGAAGAAAATACACTAACAGTTGAGCGTCCATCTGAACAGAAGGAACACCGTGCATTACACGGTACAACTCGTGCTTTAATCGGAAACATGGTTGAAGGTGTAACTACAGGTTTCGCACGCGGACTTGAATTAGTCGGTGTTGGTTACCGTGCTCAAAAACAAGGAGATAAACTTGTATTAAGCGTAGGTTATTCTCATCCAGTAGAAATGACTCCGGAAGCAGGTCTTGAAGTTGAAGTACCTGTACCAACTAAAATCGTAATCAAAGGTATCGACAAGCAACGTGTTGGCGAATTTGCTGCTAACATCCGTGCTGTACGTGCTCCTGAGCCTTATAAAGGTAAAGGTATTCGTTACGAAGGCGAAGTTGTTCGTCGTAAAGAAGGTAAAACTGCTAAGTAAACCCGTTAGGTGAGAGAAAGGAGTGACAAGAATGATCACTAAAGCTGATAAAAATGCGACTCGTAAGAAAAGACATGCACGTGTACGTGCTAAACTTACTGGTACTGCAGAACGTCCACGTTTAAACGTGTTCCGTTCTAACCAACATATTTACGCTCAAGTTATTGATGATGTAAATGGTGTAACGTTAGTAAGTGCATCTACTCTTGATAAAGACCTTGCTCTTAACGGTACTAGCAATACTGAAGCTGCTACGAAAGTAGGAGAATCAGTTGCTAAGCGTGCTGTAGAGAAAGGCGTTAAAGAAGTAGTATTCGATCGCGGTGGTTACTTATACCATGGCCGTGTTAAAGCTCTAGCTGAGGCTGCTCGTGAGGCTGGATTACAATTTTAATGGTCAAAGGAGGGAAAATTGATGCATCGCATTGACCCAAGTAAATTAGAACTTGAAGAACGTGTAGTTACGATAAATCGTGTCGCGAAAGTTGTTAAGGGTGGTCGTCGTTTCCGCTTTGCTGCACTAGTTGTAGTTGGCGATAAAAACGGTCATGTTGGATTCGGTACTGGTAAAGCACAAGAGGTACCAGACGCAATCCGCAAAGCTATCGAAGACGCTAAGAAAAACTTAATCGCTGTACCATTAGTTGGTACAACAATTCCACACACAATCAACGGTCATTTTGGAGCTGGTGAAGTATTCTTAAAACCTGCTGCTGAAGGTACTGGTGTTATTGCTGGTGGACCTGTTCGTGCGGTACTTGAATTAGCTGGTGTACAAGATATTCTTTCGAAATCTCTTGGTTCTAACACACCAATCAACATGATTCGCGCTACTGTGAACGGATTAAGCGAACTTAAGCGCGCTGAAGATGTTGCAAAATTACGCGGTAAATCTGTAGAAGAGCTACTAGGTTAAGGAGGGAAAACAAATGGCGAAAAAGTTAGAAATTACCCTCACTCGTAGTGTAATTGGTCGTCCACAAGATCAACGTGCGACGGTAGAAGCTTTAGGTCTTAAAAAGTTGAATTCAACTGTAGTTAAGGAAGAAACTCCTGCTATTCTTGGTATGATCAACAAAGTTTCTCACCTTATAACTGTAACAGAAGCTTAAGGATAACTCATTAATATAAGGAGGTGCCTGGGAATGAAACTTCATGAATTAAAACCTGCAGAAGGTTCTCGTAAAGTACGTAACCGTGTCGGTCGTGGTATCGGTTCTGGTAACGGTAAAACTGCTGGTAAAGGTCATAAAGGACAAAACGCACGTTCTGGTGGCGGTGTTCGTCTTGGCTTCGAAGGTGGTCAAACTCCATTATTCCGTCGTTTACCAAAACGCGGCTTCACAAACATTAACCGTAAAGAGTTTACTATTGTAAACTTATCAACGTTAAATCGTTTTGAAGATGGTACAGAAGTAACACCTGAATTATTGCTGGAAACTGGCGTTATCAGCAAGTTAAACGACGGTGTTAAAATTCTTGCAAGCGGCGCAGTAGAGAAAAAATTAACTGTTAAAGCGCACAAGTTCTCTTCAAGTGCTAAAGAAGCAATTGAAGCAGCTGGCGGATCAGTTGAGGTGATCTAATGTTTCGTACAATCTCCAACTTTATGCGCGTTGCTGAGATAAGACGTAAAATATTATTCACTTTAGCGATGTTAATCGTATTCAGAATTGGCACGTTTATCCCAGTGCCATTTACAAATGGAGACGTACTGAAAGCACAAGATCAATTAAATGCCTTAGGTATCCTAAATACATTTGGCGGTGGCGCCTTGAAAAACTTCTCCATCTTCGCGATGGGAATCATGCCGTATATTACAGCATCCATCATCGTGCAATTATTGCAGATGGATGTTGTTCCTAAATTTTCGGAATGGTCGAAGCAAGGTGAAATGGGCCGTCGTAAACTAACGCAATTCACGCGTTACTTTACAATTGTTCTTGCGTTTATTCAGGGGTTTGGTATGTCAATTGGTTTTAACGGTATGGTAGGTGGGCAATTAATTTTGAATCCTGGTTGGAGCACTTATTTATACATTGCTACGGTACTGACTGCTGGTACTGCATTTTTAATGTGGTTAGGTGAACAGATTACAGCTAAAGGTGTAGGTAATGGTATTTCCATCCTTATCTTTGGCGGTATTGCCGCAGCGATCCCAAGTGTTATATCTCAAGTGTATCAACAACAGTTTCAAAATATCGGAGATCAATTGTTCATGAGTATCGTTAAAGTTGCATTGATCTTACTAGCTGTGCTAGCGGTTATTGTTGGTGTTATTTTCATTCAACAGGCTGTTAGAAAGATCCCAATTCAATATGCGAAGCGTGTAACAGGAGGGAATGGGAATCATGCTGGAGCACAAAACACACATTTACCCCTTAAGGTAAATAGTGCGGGTGTTATTCCAGTCATTTTTGCTGTTTCATTCTTAATTACGCCTCCAACTATTGCACAGTTCTTCCCGAATCATGATGTATCGCAGTGGATCATTGCAAACTTTAACTATTCTCACCCAGTGGGAATGATCATATATGTTGCGCTCATTGTAGCCTTCACATATTTCTATGCGTTTGTTCAGGTTAATCCAGAGCAAATGTCAGGGAATCTAAACAAACAAGGTGGATATGTTCCAGGTATTCGTCCGGGTAAGAATACGGAACAATATCTAACAAAAATCTTGTATCGTTTGACCTTTGTAGGATCAATTTTCCTAGCAGCGATTGCAATCTTACCAGTTATCTTTACGAAATTGGGAAATCTTCCTCCATCTGCACAGATTGGTGGAACGAGTATGTTAATCGTTGTCGGCGTTGCTTTAGAAACAATGAAGCAGCTAGAAAGTCAACTGGTAAAACGCCATTACAAAGGGTTTATCAAGCAATGAGTAAGTGGGAAGAATTGTCTTCCCTACATGCTCATGTACTCTGAGGGGGAACAAGGATGAACTTAATTTTAATGGGGCTTCCTGGTGCTGGTAAAGGTACACAAGCCGAACAGATTGTTGCCAAGTATAACATCCCTCACATTTCAACAGGAGATATGTTTCGTGCAGCTATGAAGGCTGAAACTGAAATGGGTCTACAAGCAAAATCTTTTATTGATAAAGGTGCACTTGTTCCAGATGAAGTTACAATCGGAATCGTTCGTGAACGTTTAAGTCAAGAAGACTGCGTAAGAGGTTTCTTACTAGACGGTTTCCCACGAACTGTTGCACAAGCATCAGCTCTTGAAGAGATTATGAAAGATCTTGGTAAAAAAATCGACTATGTTTTAAACATTAATGTGGATTCAGGGTTGTTATTAACACGCCTTACAGGCCGTCGCATTTGTAAAGAGTGCGGTGCGACTTACCACTTAGAATTCAATCCACCAGCAAAAGCTGATGTGTGCGATAAATGTGGTGGCGAATTATATCAACGCTCTGATGACAATGAAGAAACTGTGGCAAATCGTTTAGATGTAAATATTAAGCAAACAAAACCTTTGCTTGATTTCTACGAGGAGCTTGGTTACTTACAAAGCATTAATGGTGAGCAAGATATCAATAAAGTATTTGCTGATATCGATGTTCTCATCGGAGGCTTAGCGTAATGATCATCTGCAAAACTCCTCGCGAGATAGAAATCATGCGAGAAGCTGGCAGGATCGTTGCTTTAACTCATCAAGAGTTGAAACAGCATATTACTCCAGGAATTACAACGAAAGAGCTCGATCAAATAGCGGAAAAGACGATTCAAAAATATGGTGCTACGCCATCTTTTAAAGGATACAACGGATTTCCGGGGAGCATATGTGCTTCTGTAAATGAAGAGCTTGTACACGGAATTCCAGGGAAGCGCAAGCTCGAAGAGGGCGATATCATCAGTATCGATATTGGTGCGAAATACAATGGGTACCATGGAGATTCTGCATGGACGTATCCAGTTGGAAACATTTCTGAATCTGTTCAAAAGCTACTTGATGTCACAGAAAAATCGTTGTATCTTGGTCTAGAACAAGTAAAACCAGGCGAAAGATTATCAAATATCTCACATGCGGTTCAAACCCATGCTGAAGAGAATGGGTTCTCGATCGTTAGGGAGTATGTTGGTCACGGAATCGGGCAAGACTTACATGAGGACCCTCAAATCCCGCACTATGGTCCACCAAATAGAGGCCCTAGATTAAAGCCGGGAATGGTCATCTGTGTTGAGCCGATGGTGAATCAAGGAAGACGATATGTAAAAACACTATCTGATGACTGGACAGTGGTAACGGTAGATGGTAAATGGTGTGCACACTTTGAGCACACGATTGCTCTTACAGAAGCAGGATACGAAATCCTTACCACTTTATAAGTAGCTGGCTCTCCGGGATTTCAGAGCAGTGTAAAATGTTACTGATTTGAAGAAGGGAGAACTATTGAATGGCTAAAGATGATGTAATTGAAGTCGAAGGTACCGTTCTTGAAACGTTGCCAAATGCTATGTTCAAAGTAGAATTAGAGAATGGGCATGTCGTATTGGCTCACGTTTCTGGTAAAATCCGTATGAACTTCATTCGTATTTTACCAGGAGACAAAGTTACGGTAGAATTATCTCCGTACGATTTAAATCGTGGTCGTATTACGTACCGTTTTAAATAATATAGCACTCCGTAATCTTTAAGGAGGTTCGAGACATGAAAGTAAGACCGTCAGTTAAACCAATCTGCGAAAAATGTAAAGTTATTCGTAGACGTGGAAAAGTAATGGTTATTTGTGAAAACCCTAAACATAAACAAAAACAAGGTTAATCAGAAGGAGGTGCATTCAGAATGGCACGTATCGCAGGTGTAGATATTCCTCGAGACAAACGCGTTGTTATTTCTTTAACTTACGTATTCGGCATTGGTCGCACAACTGCTGAAAAAATTCTAACTGAAGCTGGTATTTCTTCAGAAACACGAGTTCGTGATTTAACGGAAGACGAACTAGGACGTATCCGTGATATCATCGATCGTATTAAAGTTGAGGGAGACCTTCGTCGTGAAGTATCTCTTAACATTAAACGTCTAATGGAGATCGGTTCTTACCGTGGTCTTCGTCACCGTCGTGGTTTACCAGTTCGTGGTCAAAACTCTAAAAACAATGCTCGTACACGTAAAGGTCCACGTCGTACAGTAGCAAATAAAAAGAAATAATAAGTAAAGGAGGTTGAACTAACAATGGCACGTAAAACAAACACTCGTAAAAAACGTGTGAAAAAGAATATTGAAGCTGGTATAGCTCATATTCGTTCTACTTTCAACAACACAATCGTAACACTTACAGATACTCATGGTAACGCACTTTCTTGGTCTAGTGCTGGTGCACTTGGTTTCCGTGGATCTCGTAAGTCTACTCCATTCGCTGCACAAATGGCTGCTGAAGCTGCTGCTAAAGTTGCAATGGAGCACGGTTTAAAAACTTTAGAGGTTACTGTTAAAGGTCCTGGTGCTGGTCGTGAAGCTGCAATTCGTGCTCTTCAAGCTGCAGGTCTAGAAGTAACAGCAATTAGAGATGTTACTCCAGTTCCTCATAATGGATGTCGTCCACCAAAACGTCGTCGTGTGTAATTTTTCTGTATAGAATTTTCCCTTTTGTCTATAATGGATATGATGCATTATCGAGAAATTTCGTACAGAAACATCGCTTGTTGTGCACAATCGGGAACTGCCTAAGGGGGACTTTCGGTTAGACAGGGGGTATCCCTTTGTTTAACCGGGGTTTCGACGTTTTGAAGGAGGGTTTAGTTAATGATTGAAATCGAAAAGCCGAAAATCGAAACGGTTGAACTTAACGAAGATGCTAAATATGGTAAATTCGTAATTGAACCGCTTGAGCGTGGATATGGTACTACTTTGGGTAACTCCTTACGTCGTATTCTTTTATCCTCACTCCCTGGTGCCGCTGTTACTGCTATCCAAATCGATGGCGTATTACATGAATTTTCAACAGTTGAGGGCGTAGTAGAAGACGTTACGACGATCATCTTAAACTTGAAAAAGTTAGCTCTTAAAATCTACTCTGAAGAAGAGAAGACGTTGGAAATTGATGTGCAGGGCGAAGGTATTGTCACAGCTGCTGATATTACTCATGATAGTGATGTAGAAATCTTAAATCCAGATTTACACATTGCAACGTTAGCAAAAAATGCGCATTTCCGCATGCGTTTAACTGCAAAGCGTGGCCGTGGGTATACGCCAGCTGATGCAAATAAAAGCGAAGATCAACCAATAGGAGTAATTCCTATTGATTCTATTTATACTCCAGTATCACGTGTGACTTACCAAGTGGAAAAGACACGTGTCGGACAAGTGGCTAATTATGATAAGCTTACGCTTGATGTATGGACGGATGGAAGCATCGGGCCAAAAGAAGCTATCTCTTTAGGTGCCAAAATCTTAACTGAGCATTTAAATATCTTTGTTGGTTTAACTGATGAAGCACAAAATGCTGAGATTATGGTCGAGAAGGAAGAAGATCAAAAAGAGAAAGTTCTTGAGATGACTATCGAAGAACTAGATCTTTCTGTTCGTTCTTATAATTGCCTAAAACGTGCAGGAATTAATACTGTACAAGAGCTTGCGAACAAAACAGAAGAAGATATGATGAAAGTTCGTAACTTAGGACGTAAATCCTTAGAAGAAGTTAAACATAAGCTTGAGGAATTAGGTTTAGGTTTACGTAAAGACGACTGAGGATTTAAACCCATCAACAAAGGAGGGAACTACGAATGGCATACAGAAAATTAGGCCGTACAAGTGCGCAACGTAAAGCTATGTTACGTGATTTAGCTACTGATTTAATTATCAACGAGCGCATCCAAACGACAGAAACTCGTGCAAAAGAACTTCGTTCTGTAGTGGAAAAAATGATCACTTTAGGTAAACGCGGAGATCTTCACGCTCGTCGTCAAGCAGCAGCTTTCATTCGCAATGAAGTAGCTAACGCTGAGACTGGTCAAGATGCACTTCAAAAATTATTCGCTGATGTAGCTCCACGCTATGCTGAGCGCCAAGGCGGATACACTCGTATTGCAAAAATTGGTCCACGTCGCGGAGACGCAGCACCAATGGTAATTATCGAGTTAGTATAATGATAATTAAAAGGGCAGGACAGTTCTTTTCAAGAAACTGGTCATGGCCCTTTTTTTTAAATATAAAAATAGGCTAACTTGGCGAAGGAAAGGGTGCCTTGTATTGAAAAAAGAGAAACTTCGGACAGAAAATATATCATTTCAATATCCTGGGGCAGCCACTTATGCATTAAAAGATGTTTCATTTGCCTTGTATGAGGGAGAATGGGTATCTGTTATTGGACAAAACGGTTCAGGGAAGTCTACACTTGCAAAATTATTGAATGGTTTGTTTTTGCCGGAAGCAGGGACTATTACAGTAAATGATACAATGGTTTTATCAGAGGAAACGGTATGGGATGTTCGAAAACAAATTGGGATGGTATTTCAAAATCCAGACAATCAATTTGTTGGAACGACAGTGCAAGACGACGTTGTTTTTGGCCTAGAGAATATCGGAATGCCAAGAGAGCAAATGGTAGAAAGATTAAATCAGGCTCTCAAACTTGTCCGTATGGAAGATTTTCTTAATGATGAACCTCATTCGTTATCTGGTGGGCAAAAGCAGCGAGTGGCAATAGCAGGCGTTTTAGCACTTCAGCCATCTATTTTGATATTAGATGAAGCAACGTCAATGTTAGATCCTCAAGGGAGACGTGAAGTAGTAGAAACGGTTAGACAACTTGTTAATCAAAAAGGTATTACCGTGTTATCAATTACGCACGATTTAGAAGAAGCGGCACAATCAGATCGTGTCATTATTTTAAACAAGGGAGAAATATTAGAGGAAGGGACTCCAAAGCAAATCTTCAAGTCCTCTCATATGCTCCAAGAAATTGGATTAGATGTACCATTTTCAGTGAAAATAGCAGAATTATTAAAAAGAAATGAAATTCTCTTGCAAAATACGCATCTTACAATGGAAAGCTTGGTGAACGAACTTTGGAGATTACATTCCAAAAAGTAGAACATCGTTATCAATATAAAACTCCATTTGAAAGACGCGCACTTTATGATGTAGACGTGTCGTTTCCAAGTGGGGGCTATTATGCCATTATCGGTCATACTGGTTCAGGTAAGTCGACGATGATTCAACATTTAAATGGTTTATTGCAGCCGACGAATGGCACAGTTCAAATTGGTGAACATTTCATTTCGGCAGGAAAGAAAGAAAAAAAGCTAAAGCCACTACGTAAAAAGGTAGGGGTTGTCTTTCAATTCCCAGAACATCAGTTGTTTGAAGAGACTGTGGAGAAGGATATTTGTTTCGGCCCTACTAATTTTGGGGTATCTGTAGAAGAAGCGAAGCAAAAGGCAAGAGAGGCAATTGAACTTGTAGGGTTAGAGCCAGAACTGTTAACACGTTCACCGTTTGAGTTAAGTGGTGGGCAAATGAGGCGTGTTGCGATAGCGGGTGTATTGGCGATGAAACCCGAAGTGCTTGTATTAGATGAACCTACAGCAGGACTAGATCCAAAAGGGCAGAATGAACTTATGGAGATGTTTTATAAGCTGCATAAGGAAAAAGGTCTTACAGTTATCCTAGTAACACATAATATGGAGGATGCTGCTAAGTATGCAGAGCAGATTGTAGTCATGCATAAAGGAACGGTCTTTTTGCAAGGAAGTGCAGAGGAAGTATTTTCACATGCTGATGAACTAGAGAAAATTGGCGTGGATCTTCCTATGTCTTTAAAGTATAAACGTGCAATTGAAGAGAAGTTTGGCATTTCAATCCCAAAGGCTACCTTATCTTTAGAGGATCTTACTCATGAAGTTGTGCAGGTGTTACGAAAAGGTGGTCATGAATCATGCAGCAGTTGATTATTGGAAGATATATTCCAGGGAAGTCTCTTATTCATCAACTTGATCCACGTACGAAGCTGCTGATTGTCTTTTTATATGTATTTGTTGTTTTCTTAGCAAATAATGCGATTTCATATGGATTTTTATTTTTATATGCACTCATTGCTTTATTTTTTGCAAAAGTGCCGATTCGTTATGTACTTTCGGGCTTAAAACCAATTCTATGGATTTTTCTTTTTACATTTTTCCTGCATATTTTTACAAATAAAGAAGGGGAAGTACTATTCCAGCTTGGTTGGTTTTCGATACATGAAAAAGGATTAGAGCAAGGGATATACATTTCTATACGATTCTTCGTTATTATTTTAATGACAACATTATTAACGTTAACGACGACACCTATTGAGATTACAGATGGTTTGGAGACGTTATTAAAGCCGTTGAAACGTATAAAAGTTCCTGTTCATGAAATCGCATTAATGATGTCAATTTCTCTTCGTTTTATTCCGACATTAATGGATGAAACGAGTAAAATAATGAAGGCACAATCTTCACGCGGTATTGATTTCGCAGGAGGACCGATAAAAGATAGGATGAAAGCTATTATCTCACTACTCGTTCCTCTATTTATCAGTGCTTTTAAGCGTGCTGAGGACTTAGCAATTGCTATGGAAGCACGTGGGTATCAAAATGGTGAAGGACGTACTAAATTTAGGCAACTACGCTGGAAAACAAGTGATACAGTAACGATAATAAGCTTACTTTGTTTAGCTTGTATTTTGGCATGGGTGCGATCGTAATGGAGAATAGAGAAATGGATAGAATAAAATGTACGGTTGCATATGATGGCATGCATTTTTGTGGTTATCAAATTCAGCCGCAGCATCGTACTGTTCAACAAGAGATTGAGAAAGCTTTGCAGAAATTGCATAAAGGAGCGCTTGTTCGTGTTCAGGCATCGGGCAGAACGGATTCTACCGTTCACGCTAAAGGACAAGTCATACACTTTGATACACCGTTGTCGCTTGAAGAGTGGCAATGGAGTAATGCATTAAACACAATGTTGCCAGATGATATTGTTATCAGACAGGTAGAGAAAAAAACAGAAGAATTTCATGCGCGTTACGGTGTCGAGAGAAAAGAATATCGTTATCGTGTATTATTATCAAAGACTGCGGATGTATTCCGTAGAAATTACGTATATCAATATCCATATCCGCTCGAAATAAGCTCTATAAGAAAGGCGATTCCTTATTTTATTGGAACGCATGATTTCACTTCTTTTTGTTCGGCAAAAACTGACAAAAAAGATAAGGTGCGAACGATTTATGAAATTGAGTTAATTGAGCAAGGCGATGAATTAATTTTTCGTTTTGTAGGTAATGGATTTTTATATAATATGGTCAGAATTATTGTTGGTACGTTACTTAGCGTAGGGCAAGGAAAGCTTGATCCTGATAGCATTCCAGAGATTTTAGCGAAACAAAATCGTCAGTTTGCTGGAAAGATGGCTCCAGGTCATGGACTTTACTTATGGCAGGTAAACTATAACAACTAATCCTGGTGTAACATTTGCTTGACATTAGAAACTCAAAAGTATATCATAACATATGGTATTGTTTCTAAAACCACGATTAGCCCCGGAAGGAAATCGTGTTTAAGATAAACAATAGATTTTTTCTATGGAAAAGATAACGAGGAGGGAAACACATGCGTACGACTTTTATGGCAAAAGCTAACGAAGTTGAGCGTAAATGGTATGTGGTTGATGCTGAAGGTCAAACTTTAGGTCGCCTATCTACTGAAGTAGCATCTATTTTACGCGGTAAAAACAAACCTACATTTACACCACACGTTGACACGGGTGATCATGTAATTATTATTAACGCTGAAAAAATTCATTTAACAGGTAATAAATTAAACGATAAAATTTACTACCGTCACACTAACCACCCAGGTGGACTTAAACAAAGAACAGCTCTAGAAATGCGTACAAACTACCCTGTACAAATGTTAGAGCTTGCAATTAAAGGGATGCTTCCAAAAGGACGTTTAGGACGTCAAGTATCTAAGAAATTAAACGTGTATGCTGGAGCAGAGCATCCACACCAAGCACAAAAACCAGAAGTTTACGAACTTCGCGGATAATCAATTAAAGGAGGGCTTACTTTGGCACAGGTTCAATACTATGGCACTGGACGTCGTAAGAGTTCAGTAGCGCGCGTACGCCTAGTTCCAGGCGAAGGACGCGTTATCATTAACGGTCGTGATTTTGAAAACTATATCCCATTTGCTGCATTACGTGAAGTAGTGAAACAACCTCTAGTTGCAACAGAAACTTTAGGTAACTACGATGTACTTGTAAACGTAAATGGTGGTGGATACACTGGTCAAGCTGGTGCTATTCGTCACGGTATTTCTCGCGCTTTATTAAAAGCTGATCCAGAATACCGTCTAACACTAAAACGTGCAGGTCTATTAACTCGTGACGCACGTATGAAAGAGCGTAAAAAATACGGTCTTAAAGGCGCACGTCGTGCACCTCAGTTCTCAAAACGTTAATTTTTGCGAACTACAAACCCCAACCATTTTGGTTGGGGTTTTTTTATGTTTCATTCCTCTTTTGTAATTTTTGTAGTTTGGAATATTTTAGTGCTATTCTCTCGCGTATGCTTCTTCTTTAGAAGTTTAGACTAATACGTATTAGGGAGGTTTATAAGTACTATGAATGTCATTGTCAGCTTACAAGAAAAACAAAAAGAAAAGCAGTTGAAATATGAACGGAAGATGCTGCGAGAATTATCATTAAAAACATTACGTTCAAATATTAGGGATGCCTTTCAGATGCAGGAACTTCATCGTCAGTATGAAGATTACTGTATTGAATTAGGGATAGAATCGTATTTATTAGGAGCGAGATACAGTAAGTTTGGTTATTATGGTGAATCATTCTTTGATGTGAAATATAGAGCCTTAGAAGAAGAGCAACAATTAACGGAAACACTATTCCAATTTTTAACGAGCATGACTATGCGGGAAATTAAGTTACAAGATGAGGAATTACTTTTTGAATCTTGCCAGCAGTTTATCGGCTTATGGTGGCAGGAAGGATATGAAAAAGGTGAAAGAAGATATCGATTAAAGCTTCATTAAGACAAGCATAAACTTTCCTCTTGTCCCATATAAGTAATTAGAGGGACTAGCTGGAGGAGGAAAGGTATGAAGAGAATTCGAATTATCTCTTTTGCACTCGCTGCGGTTGTTTTGTTTTTTTTAGTCAAACAAGAATTTCAAATTACAAAATCGTGGCGAGCTTGGAATTTACCCTTATCAGGGAAAGTGATTGTATTAGATGCTGGGCATGGTGGGCCAGACGGAGGGGCTGTTGGTGGAAAAGATATTATAGAAAAAGATATTACGCTTGAAATTACAAAGAAGGTACAAGATTATTTACAAGAACAAGGTGCACTAGTTATTTTAACACGTGAGGGAGATTATGATTTAGCTCAGAAAGATACAAAATCATATAGTAGACGTAAAGCAGAGGATCTAAAAAAGCGTGTAGAGATTATTAATAAGCCTGATGTAGACTTTTTTGCGAGTATTCATTTAAATGCTTTAACTAGTAGTGGATCGAAAGGCGCACAAACGTTCTACTATCGTTCTTCGGTTGAAAATGAACGTGCTGCGAAATTTATACAAGCTGAATTGAGAACGAGTTTAGAGAATACGAATCGTTCTGCTAAAACAATTTCTCATGTGTATTTATTGAAGTATGCGAAAACACCAGGTGCTCTAATTGAAGCTGGCTTTTTATCGAATGTAAACGAAAGGTATATGTTAAATTCGGAGAAATATCAGCAAAAGGTAGCGGCTGCAGTATATCGTGGTATATTACGTTATTTCACGGAAAAAGGGAATCCTCCAGAATAAGGAGGATTTTTTGAGTTTCTCCCGTTAACGAAGTTTTCCGAAAATGTGTTATACTGGAAATGTAAACGCATTTATTTCAAAAATAAAGAGAGATAAATTTAATTAACATTACGTTATTTTTCATACAGGGGGCTGGGCTAACTATGGTAACGAAAGAGCAAGTAGTGGAAGCGTTAGAAGGGATTGTAGATCCGTTTTTACATAAAACGTTAAAAGAAACAGGCGCAATTAAAGAGGTAACAGTTAAGCCTGAGAAGGAACATGTAAGTGTTAAAATTGCAATTGTAAAAACCGGTACAGCGGAACAAATGCAATTGCAATCTGGAATTGTAAAATTAGTAAAAGAACTAGGAGCAGCAACAGTAGGGCTTCGCTTTGCAGAATTTACAGAAGAGGAATTAGCTCAGTTTGCACCGGAACAGGAAGAAGAGCAAACTGAATCTTTATTGTCACCAAATTCAAAAACAACATTTTTAGCAGTGGCGAGTGGAAAAGGTGGAGTCGGAAAATCAACAGTTTCTGTTAACCTTGCTATTGCTTTAGCTCGTCTAGGTAAAAAGGTTGGTATCATTGATGCTGATATTTATGGTTTTAGCGTACCGGATATGATGGGGATAGAAAAACGTCCTGTTGTAAGAGGGGATAGAATCATTCCAGTGGAGCGTCTAGGTGTAAAGGTAATTTCAATGGGATTCTTTGTAGAAGATAATGCACCGGTTATTTGGAGAGGCCCTATGCTTGGGAAAATGTTAAATCACTTCTTTACAGAAGTAGAGTGGGGCGATTTAGACTATTTAGTTTTAGATTTACCACCGGGTACAGGTGATGTTGCGCTAGACTTACACTCAATGTTGCCAGCTTGTAAAGAGATTATTGTAACAACGCCACATCCAACAGCGGCATTTGTGGCAGCGCGTGCTGGAGCCATGGCTTTACGTACAGAACATAGTATTCTTGGTGTTGTTGAAAATATGGCATATTTTGAAAGTAAAACAACTGGTGAAAAAGAATATGTGTTTGGAAGAGGTGGAGGAGATAAATTAGCTACAGAACTTCAAACAGAAGTACTTGGCCGAATCCCGCTTCAACAACCTGATTGGAATAAAGATGACTTTGCGCCTTCGGTATATGAAGATACACATACGACGGGTCTTATTTATCGTACGATAGCTGAGACAGTAATTGATAAAATAGCTGTCGCGCAAAAATAAAATAATAATGAGTGGACGATACATATATTGTCCACTCATTATTATAATTATTATTTTTACTGTTGCTCCTTTTTACCGTCTTGGGAACCACCTTCACCGCCTGCTTCTTTTTTATCAGATCCACTTTTTTCGGCCTTTTGTACACCTTTACTAATAATATCAATCATCTTAGCTTGGAAGAGTGGGCTTTCAGCAGTTTCTGTTAGTACTTGTTGTAAATATTGGCGGTATTCTTTGCTCTTCATTGTTTGTAACATTATTTTTTCTACTTCAGGGTTTTTCATAATTTCTATAACGCCTGCTTGGTATTCAGGGTCTTTTAGTAATGTTTTCATTAAGGTTGTTTGTTCTTTCCCCATACTTTTAGCGAATTTCGATGAGAACTCAGGGTCTTTAAAGAGCTTTTCCCAGAATTGTTGCCCTTTGTCGGATACCATTGCATCTTCAATCGTTTTCTTTACTACTGTTTCATCTAGTATGAGTGCTTGTTTCATTTTTTCATCAGTTAACACATCTTGAATGGCTTTCTTACCTTGATCGGTTTTTAAAATATCAACAATCATTTTCTTCGTTTGATCATAATCAAGTTCGGACTTTGCTTCTTTTCCTTGTGCACATGCTACAAGTACAAGAAATAGAAAAGAAGAAGTCAAAACGAGCAGCATCCGTTTCATAAGTTGGAACTCCTTTCAACACAGTTCTCTCTTTTTAATATAAATATCTTTAAGGAATTTATACATGAACATGGCTAGCTTTTTGAAATTGTCATTGATACAATTTAATTAGAAATATAAGGATAATGGGGGATGTGTTGTGAATAGCCGCAAGTGGGTACGCCTGTTTTTTACGACGTTGTTTCTAGGTGGGATTAGCACGGTCATTATTGGGTTTGTTCTGGAGTGGGACAAGTACGCTAAATTTTTTCAAAATTTCGACGGAAAGGAGATTTTAGCAGTTTCCTTCTGGTTGATGGGTGTAGGATTTATTTTTAGTGTTATAAGTCAAATGGGGTTCTTTGCCTATTTAACAATCCATCGTTTTGGACTGGGGATGTTCAGGTCACCTTCTTTATGGAATGCAGTCCAGCTCTTCTTTATTGCATTCGTTTTATTTGATTTCGTGTATTTAAGATCCATATTGATTGCAAATGGGGAAGTTTCGTTAGGGAATAACATACTTGTTGCAGGTGTATTATTTGTGTTTGGGGCGATTGTTGCTTACATAAAAAGTAAAGAAACGAATAGAAAGGCATTTGTGCCCGCTTTGTTCTTTATGGTTGTTGTAACAATTCTTGAGTGGGTACCAGCGCTTCGTATTAATGACACAGATTGGTTGTATTTAATGGTGATACCACTTTTATTATGTAATGCATATCAGTTACTTATATTACATCGTTTAATTGGAAAGGCGAGTAAGTCAGCTTAAGTAAGAGAGATTTTTGAGTTTTTATGCAGGGTGGTTGTACGAATATAAATATCGGGATGAAAAAAGCTCTACTACCTTAATGATAGGTAGTAGAGCTTTTTATGTGTGAAGGCACGAGGGAAAAGAATTACCTTACATCTTTACTTTTTGTACTTGTGTTAGAAATAAGTTGTGATACCGATATTTGCTCATATCCGTCAATCTTTAATTTTTGTAGAAGCAGTGGTAAAGCTTTATTTGTTTGAAGGGCAGAATCGGATGCATGTAATAAGACGATATCTCCACCTTTTAAATTAGTAGAGACATTGGAAACGATATTGTTTACACCTGGGTTTTTCCAGTCGTTTGAGTTATTACTCCAATGGACGATGGTGTATCCGAGTGATTCTGCTATTTTAAGTGTTGCTTTGTTAAAGTCTCCACTAGGTGGACGTAATAGCTTGACTTGTTTCACACCAAGTTTTGTAAAAACATCTTGTGCTCGTAAAAGATCTCTTCGTATTTCATTTGTCTCTAGAGAAGTGTAGGACGTGTAATTATAGCCCATACTACCGATTTCATGTCCATCTTTTATGATGCGTTCAACAACATCAGGGTGTCTTTCTGCCCATGCAGCAGAAACGAAGAAGGTTGCATTCTTAATGTCTCTTTCTTTAAGTGTATCAAGGATTGGAATTGCTTTTTTGTCTCCCCAACTAATATCAAACGTGAATGCAACTTGTTTTTTAGAGGTGTCTCCTTTGTAAATAACTTTAGGTCCTGTCGCAGTTGAAAAAGCAGATTCATGTGAATATGTTTTCAAAAAGAGAAGCCATGCTGTAAATAAGGAAAGTATCACTATTAAGCTAATGTGTTTAAAAGCTCGTTTACTCGTAATAAAAAAGAAAAACATAATATTACGCCCCTTTGTCCAATCCTTTTCAGTTACATATATGCTTTAAATATTAAAAAGAGAACAAAGGATTAATATCGTAAGCAGTGGATATAATGAATGATAGGATTTTGATAAGTGAAAATGAGCGTAACGTTTATTGCTTTGTAAGAAATGATTGAGGTGATGATTTGCTTGGGTTTATGTTAACGAAAGAAGAGAAAAAAGAAATGGAATACATATTGAAGAGAGAGTTAGAAGAACTGTTATTTGATTTTGAAGATGAACGTATTCATGACGTTGTAAAAAAGGCGATGGAAGAAAGATATAAAATCATTTTTTGTTTGTTTCGAAGAGTCGCTAATGCAGAAGAGTGTATGCGTTATGTAAGGAAAAGAATTTTTTATTAAAAAGTGTTGACGTTAATAGTTATTATATGATAAATTAATAACCGTCGCTGATGCGGAAACGCAGAAGACGATAAAAAAGAAATTTGAAAAACTTAGTTGACATTGAAAAATGAAGATGTTAACATAAGGAAGTCGCAAATGAGCGACCAAGTAGTTCTTTGAAAACTGAACGAAACAAACAACGTGAA